>JBGTFN010000384.1:0-7329 GCA_041747275.1 Gemmatimonadaceae bacterium
ACTCCCAGACGCGCGAAGAGCTGCGGAGCGACGACCGCGGCCGCGCCATTTCCGCAGTCGTACACCATGCGGATCCGGCGCGCGAGCGGGCCGATGCGTCCGGCGATGTCGTCCACGTAGCGATCGATAACGTCGGCATGCCGAATCGATCCCGTGGCCGCCTCGGCACCGCGCGGTGAGGTGGCAAGCGTGAATAGCCGCTGTATGCCATCGCCATGCAACGACGCCGTCCCAACGCAAATCTTGAAGCCGTTGTACTCGGGCGGATTATGTGAGCCCGTGATCTGGATGCCGGCGACTACCGGCTCGTGGTGAAGCGACCAGTACATGAGTGGTGTTGGTACCACGCCGACGTCCACCACGTCGCGGCCCGAGGTGGTGAGTCCGCGCACGAGCGCGTCTCGCAGTGCGTCACCGCTTGGCCGATTGTCGCGCCCCACGACAACTGCACCTTTGATTCCGCGCTCGTTCAGCACTTGCGCGAAGCCGAATCCGATCGCTTCTGCAACCTCCTCGGTGAGATCGCGTCCCACGATACCGCGCACATCGTACTGCCGAAAGATCGAGGAACTGATGGCCATCAGGTATGCACTCCCAGGGGGCGGAATGAAGGGGCGACGAGCAGCACGTCAGCGAGCCAACGAGGTGCGTCAACGCACCGCCGCTGAAAATGCACCGACAGTCGGTGGGACGCCGAGACTTCCGGCGCTGGCGAGGCGCGAAGCGGGCGTGGGGAAAACGCCGAGCACAAGGATCGCGATCACGCTCACCAGCATCACCGCACCCGAAAGCGCGGGGGTAGGCACCGGCATCAGCGCCCGCGTGTCGCGCGGCTGATTGAACATCGAGGCAATGGCTCCGAGATAGTAGCCGGCTGACACCACGCTCGATAGCACGAGGATGACCACCAGCATGTTCATCGGCGTGCTCGAGGAGAGCGCGGATTGAATCACATACCACTTGGCAAAGAAACCTGCGCCTCCCGCGAGCGGAAAGCCAAGGAATGCGAGCATGCAAACAGCGAACACCACCGCCAGGCCGGGACGCACGTGCCAGAGGCCAGCCACGTCGTCGAAGGTGGTGCGCTGATCATTGCCTTCGGAGACAATGCCGAGCACCGCGAAGGCGCCCATGGTAGCCAGCGTGTAGACGAGCAGGTAGAAGACCAGCGCTGACGTGGCCGCTGTTGAGTACGCGAGCACGGCGACCAGCAGGTACCCGGCGTGCGCGATACTCGAATACGCCAGCATACGCTTCAGGTTCGTCTGCGACAGCGCCACGATATTACCCACGACCATCGTCGCTGCGGCGAGCCACCACAGCACGGGATGCCAGCTGTCGATGGCGGGCCCGAGTGCCTCGACCATGATGCGCATCAGCATCGCAAACGCTGCGGATTTCACGCAGGCTGCCATGAACGCGGTGATGGGCGCCGGCGAGCCGTCGTACACGTCGGGCGTCCACAGGTGAAACGGTACCGCCGACACCTTGAATGCGAGTCCGACCAGGAGCAGCGCGACACCAACCAGATACATCGGCCCGACGGTCGCGGCGCCGATGCTGGCCAGCCGTGTGTCCCCCGCCGCGCCGTACAGCAGCGCGATGCCGTACAGCATGAACCCTGACGAAAACGCGCCGAGCAGGAAGTACTTGAGCGAGGCCTCCGCACTGCGCGCACTGCTGCGGTTGGCGCCCGCAAGCACGTAGACGGCGATCGACATCAGCTCGAAACCGATAAACAGGAACATGAGGTCACGCGCCGCCGTGAGCAGCATCATGCCCACGAGTGATAACAGCATCAGCACGGGGATCTCGGCCTGATACGCTTTCGTGCGTGCATGCTCGGTGTCGAGCAAGGCAAGCGCGCCGGCCGTGCCGAGCAGCAATACCAGATCCATCGCGTAGCGGAATCCATCGCCGGCGAGACGTCCGTCGCTGGTGCCGCCGTCGCCTCGCAGCCACGCCAGAACCACCGCCGCCGCCGTGACGCCAACAATACCGAGCGCAAAACGAGTGGTCTGTCGCGTTGGCGAGGACGCTTCCCCACCCCAGGCGCTGACGAGCAGCAGAATCAGCGTGCCGATCGAGAGCGTGATCTCGGGAAGCAACGCGTGCAGGAGCTCACCGGGCAAGGCAAAGTCCGTCATGGCGCGACCGTTCCGGCAATCGATGCAGCGGAAGCGCCTGTGCCGCCGGCTGGGCCGGACGCGGCAGCGTGGGCAACATCATCTGCGCCGCCACGCACCCGCTCCACCAGTGCGCCCGACGCCAGCTCCATGCGTCGCAGCACCGGCTGCGGTGCAAGCCCAAGCCACAGCATCGCAATGGCAAAGACACTCATGACCGCAAGCTGGGTACCGCGCAGGTCGCGCATGCCGCCGTTCGCCTTCACATCAAGGCCGGCGAACAGCACTCGCTGCAAGGCGCGCAACGCATACACCGATGCGAACACGACGCCCGTTGTCGCGAAGATGGCCAGCAGTGGTTCCGTACGGTACGTGCCGATGAGCACGAGGAACTCCCCGATGAATCCGTTCGTGCCCGGCAGCCCGATCGTGCTCAACATCGAGAGCGTGAGCATCACCGCGAACAGCGGAACGACGCGGGCCAGTCCTCCGAACGCGTCGAGTCGATCAGTGCCGCTGCGTTCACGCAGGAAACCCGCGAGCAGGAATAGCGCGCTCATGGTAATACCGTGATTGACCATGATCATGACCGCGCCTTCGACGCTCTGCTGCGTAAGCGCGAAGCAGCCCAGCATGATGAACCCGAGGTGGCTGATGCTGGAGTACGAGAGCACCTTGCGCAGGTCCGGCTGTACAATGGCGACCAGTGCGCCCCAGACGATCGCGATCACCGAGAGCACGAGAATGACGCTGCGCACCGTGTCATGCATGACCGCTGCGGGGAACAGCGGCAGCGCAAAACGCAGCAGCGCATACGTGCCGACCTTGAGCCCGAGCACGACCGCGCCGATCACAGGCGCCTCGAACTGCGCGTCGGGCAGCCACGTATGAAATGGAACGAGCGCGCTCTTGATTGCGAATGCGAGGAAGAATGCACCGAACAGCCAGAGCTGGGTGCTCAGCCCCATCGAGACCTGCAGCAGGTCATCCAGATGGAAGGAACTGCTGCCACCCATCACATAGAGCGCGGCGATTGCGGCGAGCATGAGCAGCGAACCGAACATCGTCAGGATGACGTACTTGAGAGCCGCGCGCGTCCGCCCCGCACTGCCCCAGATCCCGATGATGAAGTACATCGGAATGAGCATGAGCTCCCACGCCAGATAGAACAGCAGCAGGTCAAGCGAGACGAACACGCCGACCAACCCGCTCGTCAGCGCAAGCAGAAGTGCGCCGTACGACGCCAAACGCGAGGTGACCTGATTCCAGGTCGCCAGCAGTGCGAGCGGCATGAGGCAGGTGGTCAGCACCAGCATCGGCAGCGAGATGCCGTCCACACCGAGACTCAGACGCGCGCCAAGATCCGGCAGCCACGTCCAGTCCGTTCGCATCTGCCAGCCCGCAACCTCCGGATCGAAGAGCAACCAGGCGGCGACGCCGAACAGCGCCTCGATCACCAGCACACCGAGTGTCAGCACGCGAGCGTCGGGTCCACCTCGTCCAAGCGCATCGGTCGGCATCGAGTCGACGGCAACAGGTGCGAGCCGATCCTGGCCGAGCAATCGCACGATCGCCGCGCCAAGCAGCGGCCAGAGCACGAGTGCCGGCAGGATCCATTGGTCCAGGCCCAAGGACAGCAAAGAGTTGCGCATGGATCAGCGAAGCGTGAAGGCGGCAAGCACGGCGAGCACGCCGACAGCGATGACCCAGGCATAGCGGCCCACATCTCCACCACCAAGCGCATCGTGCGCCTGTCCGGCAACACGCGTCAGCAGGTCCCCTCCGGAGACGAAGGCGCGGTCGATGCGCTGGTCGATTCCCTGCCAGAGCACGCGCGACGAAAACGAATGCAGCGGCCGCACGACAGTGCGCTCGAGTCCGGCGTCCACTCGATACGCGTTGGCAAGCAGCGCAGCAAGACCGGTTTCAGGCAGGGCGTCATCCTTTGTTGGCACTCGCACTCGGTATCGCGCGAAGGCGATGCCGATGCCAAGCAGTGCGACCGCGACCGCGGCGCCTACCAGGACGAGCTCCGTGGAATGATCGAGATGTGTGCTGCCACCGAGCTCGCGCGTTGCCTCGCCGGTGACGGGATCAAGCCACGACGACAGCAAATGCGTCGGTCCGAGTGGCAGCAGCTCGGGAAGGTTGAGCCAGCCGCCGACCACGGTAAGTGCGGCCAGCACGATCATGGGTATCGTCATGGACGACGGCGCTTCGTGCAGCGCGCCAACGGCACGTTCGCCGGTGCGATTGTCGCCGCTGAACGCGAGCAGCATCATGCGTGTCATGTAGATCGCGGTAAGCAACGCGGTGATGATGCCCATCATGTAGATCACGTACAGGAGCGTGGTGCCTGGCACGCCGAGCACGCTGGCCGAAGAGAGCGTCGAACCCTGTGCGCGCGTGAACACTGACGCGAGGATTTCATCCTTCGAGAAGAACCCGGCGAGCGGCGGCACACCGGCGATCGCGAGCGTGGCGATCCACATGGTGGCCGACGTCACCGGCAGGTAGCGTCGGAGTCCGCCCATGTTGCGCAGATCCTGCGCGTCCTGGTCGTCCTGATGCGCGTGGTGATACGCAGCGTGCATGGCGTGAATCACTGCACCGGCACCCAGGAACAGCAGTGCCTTGAAGAACGCATGCGTCACCAGATGAAAGACGCCGGCTGCATACGCGCCGGTGCCCGCGCCGATGAACATGTAGCCCAGCTGAGAGATTGTGGAGTACGCGAGCACCTTCTTGATGTCCCACTGTCGGAGCGCGATCGTCGCTGCGAACAGCGCCGTTACTGCGCCGATCAGCGCGATGAACAACGAGACGTCGGGTGCGCCGGAAAAAATCGGAGCCGCGCGCGCCACGAGATAGACACCGGCCGTGACCATCGTGGCCGCGTGAATCAGCGCGGACACTGGTGTCGGGCCCGCCATCGCATCCGGCAGCCAGATGTAAAGCGGAATCTGCGCGCTCTTGCCAGCGCAGCCGAGAAACAGGAAGAGCGCGACTGCCGTAAACACCGCCGGCGCGGCCGTGCTCATGCCCGCATGCGCTCCCACGTAGTCAAGCGCGCCAGTGGTGCTGAACAACAGGAACATGGCAACGAGGAAGCCGAAGTCGCCGATGCGGTTCACGATGAATGCCTTTTTGCCGGCGTCCGCATTGGCCTTCTCGCTGAACCAGAAGCCGATCAGCAGGTACGACGCCAGGCCGACGCCTTCCCAGCCCACGAACATCACGGCGTAGCTCGAGCCAAGCACGAGCACGAGCATCGCGGCAACGAACAGGTTGAGAAACGCGAAGTACCGCGCGTATCCCGCGTCCTTTGCCATGTAGCCGACGGAGAACACGTGAATGAGGAAACCCACCCCAGTGATCACGAGCGCCATGAGCATCGACAGCTGGTCGAGGTGCAACCCCCAGTCGATGACCAGCGAACCCACTGGCATCCACGACGCGTACGTCCGAATGAACGGCGCCGGCAGTTCGCCCGCCCCCAGCATCGCGAAGAAGACGGCGACGGCAAGCCCGAAGGCCACCAGCATCACGCCCGGACCCACCATCGATGTCACTGAGCGCGTGCCATTCAGCCGCGCCGCAATCGCGGCGTCGCGCGCCTCACGCGAATCGAGAATGCCCGCTTCAGGAAATAGACGCGGCCAGAGCACCAGCGCGCCGTTGATAAACGCTCCGAGCAGCGGCAGCATCGGCAACAGCCATACCCACTCGGCGATGGTACCGTCCAACGGGTGTGCAGCGACGAACTGCAAGTTTGCCGTCATCGCCGGAGGAGCCTGAGGTTCTGCAGATCGACGGCCCCGAAGTGACGGAACACCGAGATCACAATGGCCAGACCAACGGCCGCCTCGGCGGCGGCGATCGTCATCACGATGATCACGAATACGTGGCCACCTACTCCATGGAGCTTGGCAAACGCCACAAAGGACAGGTTGACGGCGTTGAGCATGAGCTCGACACACATGAACAGAATGATGGCGTTGCGACGCGTGAGCACGCCCATCACACCGATCGCAAAGAGCACCGCGGATACGATCAGCGCATCGCCGAGCATCATGCGACCGCCTTGCGTTTGGCCAGCACCACGGCGCCCACAATGGCCACGAGCAGCAGGATCGAGGTCAGTTCGAATGCGAGCAGGTAGTCCGTAAACAGCGACGCGGCCACGGCGACCACGACGTTGTCCACAGGCGGTGCAAGATCGACCACCGGCAGCACCTCTCGGCGCACGGCCAACAGGTTCGCGAGCAAGGCCACGGCCACGAAGCCGGCACCAATGCGCGCGCCAGCTTCCCGGATATCTGGCAACTCGTCCGGGCGCCCGATGTTGAGCAACATCACCACGAAGACGAACACCACCATGATCGCGCCGGCATACACGAGCACCTGCACCGCGGCCACGAACGGCGCGTCCAGCATCACGTACAGTCCACTGAGCGCAAACATCACGTTCACGAGCCACAGCGCGGCCGACACGGGACTCTTGCGCGTGACGAACAGCAGCGCCGCACCGATTGCCATGAGCGCGAACAGGTAGAACTGGAACTTGTAGAATGACGTCATTCGCCCGTCGGATCAGCAGGATCCCACAGCTCGCTCACCGGATGCATTTGCGCCGTGAGTCGCTCGAGATCGTACACGAACGCCTCGCGCGAGAATTCCGCGTTCTCGTAGTGGCGCCCGAGATGAATGGCTTCCTCAGGACAGACTTCCTGACAATAGCCACAGAAGATGCAGCGAAACTCGTCGATCTCGAAGATGAGCGGATAACGGTTGCCCTCTTCGTCTTCGCCAGGCACCAGCTTGATGCAGTTGGCCGGACAGACGGTCGGGCACAGTCCGCACGCCACACATTTCGCCTTGCCCGTCTCCGTGGTGAGCATGCGATGCGTTCCCCTCCAGCGCGGCGACAGGTCCCAGCGTTCCTCGGGATACTGCATGGTGACCTTGTGGGGATCGATCAGATGCTTGAACGTCGTCGCGAGGCCGCTGAGGGTCGCGCGAATGTAGCTGACCTCGTCGATCGGTCGCTCCATGACCTTCACACGAATCGTCATCGGTCGCTGTCCTCGGCGATCGTGGCCACTGGCGCGCGTGCCGTCATGACGGCGATTGCAGCGTCACTCATCACCGCGTCCACATCGGCGTCATCGGGCTGGCGCGCCGCGGCCACCGCTCGCACGCG
>JBGTFN010000385.1:0-3085 GCA_041747275.1 Gemmatimonadaceae bacterium
CGTCCGATTCCGCGCTGCGGGCGGCCGAGGGCTCCGCGATGCGCGTCTCGGCACGCGCCAGTTCGGCCGCCACATGGAGCGACAGCACCTGGCAACGCACGCTCACCCTGGCTGCGGAACACTCTGTGCTTCGCGAAGCCACCTCAAACGCGGTGCTTGCGCGACCGCGTGAGTTCGTGTTGCCAGAAGCGCAGTCGGCCGACGTGTGGCGGCAGACCACGGGCGGCGTGATGCAGCTCGATGTCGCGCTGCGAAATGCGATCTATCTCACCGCCGGCTCTCGCGTTGAACGCAGCGCCGGCTTCACGTCGCAGCCTATCGTGACCGTGCTGCCCATGCTCGGCGCCGCGTACGTGATCGAGAATGATGACGCCACGATCAAACTTCGCGCTGCCTACGGCAAAGGCATTCGCCCACCACGCACGACTGTCGGCGGCGCCTCGCTCGCGCGCGACCGGCTGATTCCCAACAATGATCTCGATCCGGAGTCGCAATCCGGCATCGAATACGGTGTTGACCTCTTTCTTGGTCGCCGTGCCACGCTGCGCATCACGCGATTCGACCAGACAGCATCGGGCCTCGTGCAACCCGTCACGGTTGTTCAGTCGCGGCCACCGTCACCGACCCCGCGTCCTGGCGATCCGTTCCAACGCAATCTCGCGTTCCAGATGCAGAACGTGGGCGCGATTGACAACAGCGGATGGGAGCTCGAGACAGCCGTGCGCACCGGACCACTCGCCTTGCGCGGATCGCTCTCACTGGTGGACAGTCGTGTGCGCGACATTCGCCGAGGCTACACGGGCGAGTTGCGCATCGGTGACCGCATGCTCGACGTGCCTGCGCGCACGTTCGGCGTGGGCGCCGAATGGCGTCACGGGGCGTGGCGCGCAGCAGTCAACGCGACACGCGCATCCGACTGGATCGGCTATGATCGCATCGCGGCGTCGAAGGCCTTCGTGACGCCCGGGCAACCAGCCGCGCAGTTTGTCGGTGCATCACTGCGCGAGTTCTGGGTGGCATATCCCGGGGTCACGCGCATCGGGGCGAACCTGTCGCGTGAACTGCCGCTCGGTGCATCCCTGCAGTTCGCCGGCGATAACCTGCTCGACCGCCAGGTCGGTGAACCCGACAACATCACCATCCTTCCCGGACGCACCATTTCCGTGGGACTGCGCGTCGGCTTTCAGCGCTGAACGACCGGCAATCGCGATGGACGCCAGGATGAGTTCGCGCAGTACGCGGCTACCAGTGCGCGCTTGCGCTGCCATGCAGCGGTCGACAGTCTCCAGTCACCACGCTCGTCATTCCTTGTCGCCGGCCCGATCGCGGGGCCGGTGGCACTGTCGGGTCCTCCTTGCGTCCAGGCCGGAGTTCAGTGCATGACCCTCAGCGTCACGTGTTCGACCACCGTAGCCGCGCCCCCCGAGCAAGTCTTTCAAGCGTGGACAAACGCCGACGCGCTGCGTGCCTGGTTCGCCGAGCATGTCGACCTCGGGCGGCCTGATGAGGCAAATGCAAGTGCGTACGCGCAGCCGCGCGAGGGTGCGCCGTTTCGGTTCTGGGGACGACGGACCCTTGGCTGTGCAACCGACGTGCAGGCCACACAGACGATCACACACATCGCGCATCCTGACTCGCTGGCGTTCTCGTGGACACTGCACGGCGTGCCCACTGATGTTCGCGTGACGCTGAGTCCTGCAAAGTCGGGCACCAAGGTGTCCATCGAACATGCGCTGCAGGCTTCGCTCGGCGTGCAGCGTGAGAAGCAGTATGTCGATGATTTCTGGCGCTTCTCGCTCGGGAATCTCTCCGCGTTTCTATCAGGCGGCAGCGATATCGACCGGATCGATCCATGCTCGGATGAGCCGGTGACCATTCGCCTCACACAGCACGTGCACGCTTCACGTAGCGACGTGTATCGCGCATTGATCGAACCGTCGCTCGTCAACCAATGGCTGTTCACATCCGAAGCGAAGATTGAGCCGCACACGGATGGACGCTACTCGCTAGGGTGGAAGTATCAGATTGACGGGCGCGATGTTGTCGGCGGTCCCACGAAGATTCTCGACATGCAGCGCGACGAACATCTCGTGCTCGACTGGCCGGACTGGCGCGGTGATCCGGACGTGCCAGACCAGCGCATCGCGTTTTCGCTGAGCGACCAGACGTCAGGCGCCACCCGAGTGGACTTTGTGCATGACGGCTTCACACGTGCCGTCGATGTGAGTGATTTCCCGTTCGGCTGGCGCGAGTTCCTGCGCGGCCTGGCGCGCGTCGCCGAATCAGTTGGCACTGCGGCCGGTCAGTGATCGGGCTCGGGCGACTCGTGATGGCGGGAACAGTTCAATGCGCGGCGCAACGCGTGCCGCAACGCGTGCCGCAGCGCGTGCGTCAACGCGTGTCGAAGCGCTGGCTGCGCCGCGGACTGACGCTGATGGGTTGCGTGGCGTGGAGTTCAGCGATCATCGCATGCGGAGATGGGCGGCAACCAGCCACCGACGCAGCCGCGGACAGCGCGACGACTATTGCGGCCAGCTCCAGGATCAGGTCGGATAGCACGCAGTCGTACGCTACATGCGACACCACGAGCTTCACCGCTTTCTGGCAGGGATTTCGAGCCGCGGTGCAGAGCAAAGAGATCACTGCGGTGCGGGCATTGGTCTCCGATACGTTCGCCGTGCGCGGCACACTCGACAGCGACGCCTGGGTGCGCGTAGGTGAAAACGAGTTTGCTCGCCAATGGTCAGCGCTGCTGGCGCAGGATCCGGGACTGCGCATCGAACCCGAGACGCTGCGCGACTATGTGGCGCGAGCCGACATACTACCCGCACAGGCCGTCGATCCGTCGCAGACCACCGCACGAATCGCTGACCTCGTGTTTCAGTGCGCCGACGGACGCTGGCGGCTCAGCCGAGCCTACGCGAGCGAATAATGCACGCTCCCGTCCGCAGCCGCCTACTCGTCGCTTTGCTCGCGCTCTCATCGCTCGTGGCTTGCGGCTCTCGCGAAGGGCCGGAGCCTGAGGCGCCGCTTCCCGATTCCGGACCGACGGCGCCCGCGCGCGATCTCGATGCGCTTGCCGGCC
>JBGTFN010000386.1:0-8429 GCA_041747275.1 Gemmatimonadaceae bacterium
TGCACGCGTCCTGCCATCTGCAGAATCTCGTTGGAGCCGAGATGCGTGCGCGTGAGCACATTGCGTCCGCGCATGATCACGTTGCTGAAACGCGAATCGTCGATGATGACCGTGTCGAGTCCCGGCACGTTGAGTGCGCTCTGCCCGGCCGCGGTCATTGCGAGGAAGAATGGCTTGCCCACCTCGCCTTCGAGAAACGGACGGATCACACGAATCGGCTCGCCGCCGTGATAGTGCGCCGCGGCGATGCGCGGGTAGCGCGACTGCACCCACGCTGCGGCCTCTTCCACCATCGCGCGCGTTGGCAGGAACATGGCAACACCGCGCCCTGCCTTCACGGCCTTGCGCAAGAATCCATCGTCGAGGAACTCGACCGGCTGCTTGCGCACCACTTCCACCTTCGCTGCCTTCTCTGCATCAAAGGCGCTCACCGCGAGCACTTCGGCGCTGTTCAGGTAGCGCGCATAGAACGTCGGATCGACGGTGGCCGACAACCAGATGAAGCGGCAACCTGTGCGCTTGCCGAGCGCGAGGCACAACTCGAGCTCGGCGCTCGTCTGGTGGATTTCGTCCACGATGAGCGTGTCCTGCGGCAGGATGTCGCCGTCCTGAAACCAGCGTCGCGCGATACCGGTGGTGACGATGATGACATTCCAGCTGGGAGTGTCCGGTGTTGCTTCACGCTCACGATTGATGACGCCGACGCGAAGTGTCGTGCCCAGAATCGTTTCGGCAATGGGGCGTATGGCGAGCGTCTTGCCGGTACCCGTTCCCGCGACGATACCAAATCCGTCGTCGCTGGCGGCCAGACGACGCAAGTCTTCGCCGCGCGTGCGCTCGAGGAACGTGTCGAGATGCAGTCCGACCGCGAGTTCAATGGTCTCGCAGGCCGCGCGCGTAGGCGCGATGACGATGACGCGCCCGGTGGGCGGTTCGGCCGCGACAAAAGCGTCGTGATCGGGCGGCAGGTATCGGTCGTGGACGGTGCGCACGCCGAAAACTAACTGCGGACGAGCATCGGCTGTCGTGGAATCAGGGTGATCCCGCCTCGGGCTCGCACAGCGTCAATTTCGAGCTAACGCTGAATCAGCTTGACGCGCTGTCCATCCCGGAACACCTCGACGCGATCCACTACGCCGTCTTTGTCGCGGTCAGTCCAGACCTGTATGAGCTGGGTCGTGTTCGCGTCGAGGAAGATCGCGCGCCATGGAGTGCCACGTCCCTGATCGGGCAGTCGCGCAATGAACTCGTTGGTGCCGAGCCACTGCGACACCTCGAGACTCGAACGACCCTGCACCGCGTCGACGGCTGCCCGCATGCGCGGGAGCACCGGCGGATACGGCAGTGATGCGAAGCCGGGCAAGTCGTCGCAGCGCCCGTCCCGCTCCCGGTCGAGACACGGCGGCGGACCATAGCGAAAGTCATCGCACCAACCATCACCATCGCGATCGGGGCAGCTCGCCGAGCCGCGGCCCAGTGGCGGTGCATTGCCCGAGAAATAGCGTGCGTCGGTGATCGCTCCCGGGCCGAGCAGCAGTCCTCCCTGCCCGACATACGCGTCGAAGCCAGGCGATCCTCCCGTGACCACACCGAATCCCGAAGACGACGAAACCGGCAAGTTCCCCTGCCGGTCGCCGAACAACTGGTCATCGATTACGCGCTTGTTTTCCCGAGGCTCCCGCCCAATCGCGCTCATGTCGGGTATCCCGGGAATCTTGATGGGAGGCTTGCCCTTGGACTCAAAACGCTTGATGTGGGGCTTGTCACCGGAGCCGCCCTTCGTGGGTCCGTAGACGATCTTGCCATTGGGTGGCTTGTTGCGCACCGCCAGACTGCAGTCCGTGGGCGCGGGCTGCTGCGCCGCGGGTACTCCATCGAGCCAGATGCGACACATGCCTGCCGGCGGCACGTATTCCTTGGGGATGCTGTCGGCCTGACGCGCGGATGTTGACGTGGCCTGCGCCTCCGCCACGCCCTGCGGAATTGCCGCGAGCGCCAGCACACTGCACACCATCAGAACTGGACGTACCACTCGACGTACCATAACCCCTCCGTCTCGCTGCCCATCCGCCATCGACATTGATGACGCGAACAACACACTACACACTCAGTGCAGGACGCGTGCCACAACTGCCGTTCACGCGATTCTCGCACTTTCCCTCTGAAGCGACCCTGGCGGACTGAGCCGCCGCCTACACGTTGTCCCCCACGTTGTCCCCATGGAGGGACGACCGCGTCCCCACGAGGTGACGTGACTGATGGCCAAACGAGCGCTCGATCCTTGATACCCGTCAATCGCCGAAGCTGATCCCCACGGCGCGTGCCGTACGCACGACGTCGTGCGCAGGCTCAACTCGCTTGGGTTCCTTCAGCACATCGACGATGGGGATCGTGACCAGATGCGGCGACTGCAGGGCGACCATATGGCCCCATTTCTTGGCCGCGATCGCTTCAACTGCCGCGCCTCCGAATCGAGTGGCGAGCAGACGATCGTAGCCGGTAGGCGAGCCTCCCCGCTGCAGGTGGCCGAGCACCATCGATCGAGTCTCCTTGCCGGTGCGGCTCTGGATTTCGCGGGCGATGTTGTCTGCGACACCACCCACACGCTTAGCCTGGCCGGGCATCGACTCGCCCATCACGCCCACCTCGCCATCGGGCATGATCACACCCTCAGCGACCACCACGATGCTGAAGCGTCGACCCCCTGCATCCCGAGCGCGGATCTTTTCGCAGACCTTCTCCATGGCCCACGGAATCTCCGGGATCAGGATGACGTCGGCGGTGCCCGCGACACCGGCGTACAGCGCGATGAAGCCGGCGTCGCGCCCCATGACCTCGAGCACCATGACCCGGTCATGGCTTTCGGCGGTGGTGTGCAGCTTGTCGATGGCCTCGATCGCCGTGGTGACGGCAGTGTCGAAGCCGAAGGTCATAACGGTTCCCGAGACATCGTTGTCGATCGTCTTGGGAACTCCCACGATGCGCATGCCCTTGTCCACGAGCCGCTGCGCGATGGCCAGTGATCCGTCCCCTCCGATGGAAATCAGCGCGTCGATGCCGAGGTTGCGCGAGTTCTCGATGATTTCGTCAGAGCGATCGATCTCGGTCCACGTCCCGTCAGGTGCCTTGACCGGATAGTTGAACGGGCTGCCACGATTGGTCGTGCGCAGGATGGTGCCGCCGTGCGCCATGATGCCGCGCACCGACTCGGCCGTGAGCGGCACGACGTCATCGTCGCCAAGCAGGCCAGCGAAGCCGCGCTTGCTGCCAAGAACATCCCAGCCGCGTCCGCGAGCCGCGAGTACGGCGGCCCGGATGACCGCGTTGAGACCGGGGGCGTCACCACCACCCGTTGAGAGAGCTATCCGCATGCCGAACCGATGTGTGGGGTGCGTGCGCCGACTTTCGGCGAACGCGTGGAATGTAGCGTCGTCACTCGTCGCGTGTGTCACGACCTGCACGCGTAAGGGCGTTGCGAGGCCTCAGGGCAGCATCTCCGGCGATCAAGGCAGCGACGCGGGGAGCGGAGCGCCGAGCAGGTTGGCGATGCGCCGGAGCGATGTGTCCTGCCGCGCCACGACGCCCTGGAGGGAGTCCACCTGCGTCTGCAGCAGCGAGGTTTCCTCGCGCATCTGCACCAGCAGATCCTGAAGGTCGTACAGCGACTGTTGCAGTTCGACGTCTGCGGCCGGGTTGGTGAGCTTCTGACAGCCAGAACCGAGCGCGATGAGCAGCGCGCCGAGTGCGAGTGACCGGGCGTGGGATCGGGCTTGCATGCGGACTCCGGTTCTGGGTAGGTCGGCGCGGGAGCACGAGCGTGCTCAGCGCGGAGATGCGGGCGGGAAGACACCCTGCACGCACTGCAATGATGACACGCGAATGATTTCGGTGACGCGGTTGCAGGCGGAGAGTGTGATATAACGCGTGCGGGTACTTCGCCACAGACCAGGGGGACGCGTGCGATCACGGGCGGGCATCACTTTGCTGGACCAGTTGTTGGCCATCGGTCTTCTGGCCGTTTTGTTCGCGGTCGGCGCTCAGCAGGTGGGTTCGCTGCGGGACCGACTCGCCGTGCGCGCGGCCGGAAATGCCGCTCGAGATGTATTGGCGCTGGCTCGTGAGCATGCGAATGCGTCGGGCGTGCGCACAGCCGTGCGGGTGGCGCGTTCTGATGCAGAGATCGCAGTGCACGTCGCCGCTGATACGATCACACGCGTCAAGCTGGGACGACTGTACGGAGTCACGCTCGACGCCACGCGCGATTCGCTGGCCTATCAGCCATCAGGGCTCGGCTACGGCGCCGCCAATCTCAGTATCGTGCTCGAACGCGGTCGTGTGCGTGACACCATCGCAGTCTCGCGACTCGGACGGGTGCGATGAGGCGATCGACGGGGCGAATCAGCGCAGCGCCAGGGACCGCTGCGGACCGATCAAACCGTCGCCGACGCGCTCAGACTCGAAATGGGCGGCACGCCCGCTGCAGCGGCCGCGGTTGCGCTCACGGTGCCGAAGTCGAAGCCCGGCACCGAGATGCGCGGAATCTCCTGACCGATCTCACGTTCGATCGTGCGCACCATGCCGATCTCGTCCGGCGACATGAACGTGTACGCGTCTCCGGTTGCCGCGGCACGACCGGTGCGCCCGATGCGATGCACATAGTCCTCGGGAGCCTGAGGCACGTCGAAGTTGATCACGTGCGAGATGCCGTCGATGTCGAGTCCGCGCTGCGCGATGTCGGTGGCCACCAGCACTCGAATCTTGCCCGCGCGAAAATCTTCCAGAGCGCGGATTCGCTGCGGCTGCGACTTGTCGGCGTGCATTGCCGCTGTGCGAACACCCGCCTTCTCGAGCTCACGCTCCACCTTGTCGGCACCATGCTTGGTTCGCGTGAACACGAGTACCGAGTCGTGATTCGACTTCGTAAGCAGGCTCACCAGCAGCTCCGTCTTGCGCTCCTTGCGCACCGGATAAACCGCGTGGGTCACGCTTGCCGACGCCGACGAGCGGCGTCCAACCTGCACCACCACCGGGCGACGCAGATACTTGCGACCAAGTGCCTCGACCTCTGGCGGCATCGTGGCCGAAAACAGCATCGTCTGTCGATAGCGCGGAATCTGCTCGACGATTTTCTGCAACTGTGGCGCGAATCCCATGTCGAGCATGCGATCGGCTTCGTCGAGCACGAGGATTTCGAGGTACGAGAAGTCCACGTTTCGGCGATCGAGCTGGTCGATCAGCCGGCCGGGCGTCGCGACGACGATGTCCACGCCGGAACGCAGCGCCTTCTCCTGCGGCTCATAGCTCACACCGCCGAACACGGGAATCACCTCGAGCGGCGCGTACTTGGAGTACTTGCGCACGCTTTCTTCCACCTGCAGGCAAAGTTCGCGCGTCGGCGTGAGCACGAGCGCGCGCGTTCGCCGCGGCCCGTGCATGAGCCGGCTGAGAATGGGCAGCGTAAAGCCGGCCGTCTTACCTGTGCCCGTCTGCGCGAGCCCGATGAGGTCTCGGCCCGAAAGCGCAATGGGAATCGCGTCGGCCTGAATCGGCGTCGGATGTTCGTAGCCGGCGTCGCGAATTGCGTCGAGCAGCTCCTTCGCGAGTCCCAGGGACGCGAAGGTTGTGGTCTGAGTCGTTTCGTCTTTTAACATGTTATCCCGGAAAGCTAATCGCTTTCCGGGCAATGCACGACGTACTCAAAGAATGTCAATGGGCCTGCCGGCGAGCTTGGCGATGAGACCCAACCGGAAGGTGACGTCCACGGAGTAATCATCCGGCTCGCCGCCATTGTCGTGCAGCGGCATGGTGGGCCACACCCAGTCGGCCACGGTGGCGGGCATCGTCACCGAGCGCGGCGGGTGCCAGACACAGTGGCGGTCCCGGTCATCGAGCAGGCGATCGAACAGCCTGGACCAGCCATCATTGCGGCGCAGAAAGCCGAGCCTCGCCATGATCTCGAGCCAGGCGAGCGCCGTGGGCATGTCGGCGTCCATGATGTACCGGCTGGGCAGAATATCGCCCAGCACGAGGTGCGTCTGCTCGAGCATATGAGATTCGCCCACCTGCTGGATAGGCGACATGCGCGGCAGCTGAAGCGACAACCACGTGAAGAGATGCTCCATGTGCTCGTGGTGCTCGCTGCGGAAGTGCGGCATGTGCGCGAGCATCACGAGCGTATGGTATGATGGCGGCGCCGCATCAGCCGGCAGGACGTGCTGATTGCCCACTCGGATGAAGGGCTTGTCCGAGTTGGGCTGCTTGAGGAACTCACCCACCCGGTCGAGAATGCGCCGCGCCGCGCCGCGCAGACGGGGGTCGGCCTCGTAGCCGGCCTGTGCGAGTGCCGCTGCTGCCGCCTCCCGAAGGATCTGGCGTCCTCGGGCAACGAGGACTGGGTCAGAGCCCGCGTCGTCGGCCAGCTCGTACAGATACGAGGGATCGTTGTCTTCAGGCAGCAGGCGGAACAGGGCTCGTCGCGCGGTGGCGAGCGGTGGCGATTCCGCATCCCATCCGAGTTCGATGAGGCGCCGGTAGCCAAGTATTGCGCCGAGCGCAGGCGGGCTGGACAGCCCCGCCGGCGGGACAGTGAGCATCCCGTGTCCCCACGTGCCATCGGGGTGCTGATGATACAGCATCTCCCAGCTCTGGCGCGTGGAATACGGGAGTCTACCGATTCGGGTGTCGGACGCCAGCGGCAGTGCCGCGACATCGACGAGCGCCCTGTACTGGATGGCCGCAGACCCGTTCTTCAAAAGCCAGCCAAGGGGAAACGAAGCCGGCGGCTGCGGCAGATTCGTTGCGCTGACTGGCGCTGAAACCGGGAACGGAAACGGAGGCGAGGTCTCTGGCAGGGTCACGGGCGGGAGCGAAGTAGGCTCGACCTCACACGGGCCAAGTCTCGGTATCATACAGGTTTTGGCGGTCGGCGCCAGTAGCGGACGACCTCCAGCGGACAATCTGTCCGGATTTTGCCATTCCATTTACCGCACGCTGGAAGGCAAAGTCCGGTTGGCCGGCATCATTGGTACCCGGAATGGGTTAACGCCGTTCTTCGGAAAACGTCTATTATGGAAGCTGCCCGTTGCTGACGGGAGCACCCCCCCGAGCGGGCTGGCTCGCGCAGTCCATACAATCTACGAGGAAAGACTCCCCATGATGTCCCTCAACAAGTTCGTCGCTGTCGCCTTTCTGTTGGTGACGGCCAGTTTCCAGGTCGAGGCGCAGGGTGGCGGCGGCGGGATGCGTGGCGCTGGCGGCGCGCAGCAGCAGCAGCGCATTCGCGAGCTGATGTTCAAGGACATCACCCTGGACGAAGCGCAGACGAAAAAGATCGACTCGATCCAGACCGCGACCATGGCGAAGCGTCAGGAAATGATGCAGGCGGCGCGTGGCGGCGGCGGTGGCGGTGGTGGCATGCAGGCGATGCGCGAGCAGATGCAGACGATGCAGGCGGAGGAGCGAAAGGCGATTCGCGACCTGCTCACACCGGAGCAGCAAACACAGTTTGACAAGAACGTCGAGAACATGCCAGCGCCGGGCGCCGGCCGGCGCCCACCCCCAACGATCTAGCCTGCTGGCGCACGGCTCCTTCTAAACCGTTGACAGTGAACCGTTTACCGTCACCGTCAACGGTTTACAGACGTCGGCCCGAGCACGAGGGCCGTCGCACCCGACCGCCTCTGGCCTCACGCCATTGGCCGTTCGGCATTGTGCGGCGCTCGGTCTCTGCGAATGGCCGAACAGCTTCGGCGTGCGAACTTCATTCGGAGCCAGTCGCCACCTTCAGCAAGCCGTTCACGGTGGCGGTTGACGGTTGACCGTTTACAGTTGTCGCGGAGAGTAGCGCCTTGCTCGGCGCATGGATCGGTCAACCGTGAACGGTGCCGGTAAACGGTACACTGTGAACGGTTTACAGGTGGTGCAGAGGAAGGAGGGAGCGATGCGCGTCACTTGTCGGGGGGATCGCGCAGGGGCGAGATTGCGGGTCACGATGCGCGCTGCCCCACTCGACCCAACCTGATGCGCGGCGAGTTCGTCGATCTCGACGACACACGCCTCTACTGCTTCGCCGCCGGCACACGGGGCGCGGGAGAGCCGGTGGTGCTCATCCACGGAGCCTTCTCGTCCTCCCACATGTGGCGGGAGGTGGTCTCGCGTCTGCCCAAGGGGCATCGTGTGCTCGTCCTGGATCTGCTTGGCCACGGCCGCAGCGACCGGCCGCGATCGGCCGACTACGGCGTGCAGGCGCACACGTCACGCACGCTCGCCCTGCTCGACCTGCTCGGTGTCGAGCCAGCCTGTTTCATTGGTCACGGCATGGGCGCGGCCGTTGTCTCGTCGATCGCCATGAAGGCGCCGGAGCGCGTGACCAGATTGCAGCTCTGCAATCCCTGCCACGTCGCGGACGATGTGCGCGCGGTCGAGACGCC
>JBGTFN010000387.1:0-4502 GCA_041747275.1 Gemmatimonadaceae bacterium
CCGATCTTGCCGCACGTCTTCGCCGGCTCGAGCATCGGTGCGCTGGTTGCGGCGGCAGCCGCGGGCGGCATGGACGCGGATACGATGGCCGAGCGCGCGCTCAGCCTGCGTCGCAAGGATCTATTCCGCATCAATCATATGGGCATGCTGCTTGACCGCATGCAATCGCGGTCGATCTACATGGAGGCACCGCTGCGCGCGCTCTGCGATCATGTGGTGCCCGAAGGCACATTCTCGGAACTCAAGACACCGCTCATCGTGACGGCCGTGGACGTGGAACGCGGCATCGAGGTCGTGTGGGGCGCGCCGGGACTGCGTGATGTGTCCGTGCGCGATGCGGTATACGCGTCGTGCGCGCTGCCGGGATTCTTTCCGCCCGGCATGGTGGACGGACGCCCATGCATCGACGGCGGCACCACTGACAATCTGCCGGTTGGCATCGCATCACTGGGCGTAGACGCGGTCATCGCAGTGGATGTAGGCATGGCGGACGTGCCTGACGCCGAGGGCGTGGGTCAGGGGGGCTTTGCGTCGGTCTACATGCGCGCCGCCAATATCATGATGCACACCATGCAAACGCGTTCCCTCGAGCGCTGGCAAGGTCCGCCGATGTTGCTGGTACGTCCTCGCGTGTCGCACATCTCCTGGTTCGGATTTCACCACACGGCTGAGCTGCTGCAGCTCGGCTACGACGCTATGCGCGAGTCGCTGCGCGAACTCGATGCCGTGCTCGACGCCCGCGGAGGCATCTTTCCTCGGCGTCGCGTCACGCTGAGCGTCGATGACCAGAAGTGCGTGGGCTGCGGACTGTGCGTCGTGCTCGCGCCACACCTGATGGGGATGGACGCGCGTGGCAAGGCGTTTGCCACCTCGCCGCTGCTGGAGTGGAGTCCGGCCGATGGCTCGTTCGTGCGGCAGTGTCCGGTGGGAGCCATCCATGCGGAAGAGCGTGCTCCGGCCGCCATGTCACGAGCCGATCGCGCGGCGTCGCCTAGATAGGGCCGATAGCTTCGCGCCGCGCGGCGTGGCACATTACACACAGCCTTGCCGCGACCGCGGGCGTCAAACCCCGGACTGGGCGGTGAGTGGCTCCCCCCCGCACCCCGTGGCGGACACCCCAAGGGTGCCGCACGCCGTACTCCCGTGCCTCATGACACATCCGAACTCGTTCGACAGCCGCGCCACTCTCAGCGTGGGCGACAAGTCGTACACCTACTTCCGCCTTGGAGCGCTCGAATCGCTCGTCGGCAACCGCATCTCCTCCCTGCCCGTCTCGCTCAAGATTCTGCTCGAGAATCTCTTGCGCGGCGAAGACGGGGCGTTCGTGCACCGCGAGGACATCGAGGCGCTCGCGCGCTGGAATGTGGCGGTGCCGGTTGACAAGGAAATCGCGTTCCGCACCGCGCGCGTGCTGCTGCAGGACTTCACCGGCGTGCCCTGTGTCGTCGATCTCGCCGCCATGCGTGATGCCATCGTGAAGCTCGGCGGCGATCCTTCACGCATCAATCCGCTGCAGCCGGTGGATCTCGTCATCGACCATTCAGTGCAGGTGGACGAGTACGGCACCGATGCAGCGGCGCTGATCAACGTGGAGAAGGAGTTCGAGCGCAACACGGAACGCTACGAGTTCCTCAAGTGGGGCCAGAAAGCGCTGAACAACTTTCGCGTGGTGCCGCCGGGCACCGGCATCTGTCATCAGGTGAACCTCGAGTATCTCGCGCACGTGGTGTTCGCGATGCCGCAGGACGGGGAGACGCTGGCGTACTGCGATTCGCTCGTCGGCACCGACTCCCACACGACGATGATCAACGGTCTCGGCGTGCTCGGCTGGGGCGTTGGTGGCATCGAGGCGGAGGCGGCCATGCTCGGACAGCCGGTATCCATGCTCGTGCCTGACGTGGTTGGCTTCCGTTTGCACGGCAAGCTGCCGGCCGGCTCCACCGCGACCGACCTCGTGCTCACCTGCGTGGAGATGCTGCGAAAGAAGAAGGTGGTGGGCAAGTTCGTGGAGTTCTACGGTTCCGGTATTTCGTCGCTTTCGCTGGCCGATCGCGCCACCATCGCCAACATGGCCCCGGAATATGGGGCAACCATGGGCTTCTTCCCGGTGGACGCTGAGACGCTCAAGTATCTGCGCCTGACTGGACGCAGCGAGGAACAGGTTGCGCTGGTCGAGGCGTACTGCAAGGCACAGGGTTTGTTCCGCACGGACGAACAACCCGATCCGGAGTTCACTGATACGCTCGCGCTCGACCTGGGCACGGTGGAGCCGAGTCTCGCGGGTCCGAAGCGTCCTCAGGATCGTGTTCCGCTGTCGCAGTCCAAGCGCATGTTCAAGGAGGCGCTCGTACAGCAACTGCAGTCGCAGCTCGCGCCTGCAGCAGCCGCGCTCACCAAGGCCGTGCCGGGCACACCCGAGGCGGAGATGGTGGCGGAAGGCGCACCGGTCGAGCCGCCCGATTCGGGTGTGCCGTGCGAGTACCGTGACGAGCAATTCACGCTCAATCACGGACATGTCGTCATCGCCGCGATCACATCGTGTACAAACACGTCCAATCCGAGCGTGATGCTGGCCGCGGGTCTGCTCGCGCAGAAGGCCGTCGCATTGGGCCTCAAGACACGTCCGTGGGTGAAGACGTCGCTGGCACCCGGCTCCAAGGTGGTCACTGAATACTTCAACAAGGCCGGTGTCACGCCCGCACTCGACGCGCTTGGCTTCAACACGGTGGGCTACGGCTGCACCACGTGCATTGGCAACTCCGGTCCGCTGCCCGAGCCGATCACGCAGGGCATCGAACACGGCAAGCTCAACGTGGCGGCCGTACTTTCGGGCAACCGCAACTTTGAAGGCCGCGTGAATCCACTCACGCGCTTCAACTACCTCGCGTCGCCGCCGCTGGTCGTCGCGTACGCGCTCGCCGGTCGCATGGACATCGACTTCGCGACCGAACCGCTTGGCATCGGGACAACAGGTCCGGTGTTCCTGCGCGATATCTGGCCGAGTGCGCAGGAAGTGCAGGACACGATTTTGTCGAGCGTCAAGCGCGAGCAGTTCATGGAGCAATACGCAAACGTGTTCCTGGGTGATGAACACTGGCAGGCGATCAACGCGCCCGAGTCGGATCGCTACACCTGGAGCGAGACGTCCACGTATGTGCAGCACCCGCCGTACTTCGAGGGCATGACGATGACGCCGCCCGGCATCACACCAATCGCCAACGCCCGCGTGCTCGGCATGTACGGCGATTCGATCACCACGGACCACATTTCTCCAGCAGGTGCGATCGCGGGTGCATCGCCCGCCGGTCGGTGGCTGCAGGCGCAGGGAGTGGAACGCGCCGACTTCAATTCGTACGGTTCACGCCGCGGCAACCACGAAGTCATGATGCGCGGCACACTCGCGAACATCCGGCTCAGGAATGAGCTTGCACCGGGCAAGGAAGGTTGGTGGACGGCAACGACGGCTGGCGGTGAAGCGGTGCCGCTCTACGATGCGGCGCAGGAGTGGCAGCAGCAGGGCACATCGCTGATCATCATCGCCGGCAAGGAATATGGCACGGGATCCTCACGTGACTGGGCGGCCAAGGGTGTCGCGCTGCTCGGCGTTCGCGCGGTGATCGCCGAGTCGTTCGAGCGCATCCACCGCTCGAACCTGGTTGGCATGGGCGTGCTGCCGCTCGAGTTCACCGACGCACAGACACGCCACACACTGGGTCTCACCGGCTTCGAATCGTTCACAGTCGCCGGCATGGATGCCTCGCTTTCACATCGTGCAACGCTCACGGTGCAGGCAACACGCGTCGACGGATCGGTGGCGAGTTTCGCTGTTCGCTGCCGCATCGATACGCCGGAAGAGCTGCAGTACTTCCGGCACGGCGGCATCCTGCACTACGTGCTGCGTCAGTTGGCATCGTCGCGGGTGTGAGCGAACACGCACCCGTACGGTTGCTCGTGAATCCAGCGGCGGGGCGCGGTCTTGCGCTGCGCCGTCTGGACGCGGCCCGGCACGCTCTCGAGCGTGTCGGGCCGTTTGACGTGGTGCACACACTCGTCAGCGGAGATGAAGCGCGCCTCGCGAGCGTCGCGGTGCGCGACGGAGTGCAGACACTCGTGGTACTCGGGGGCGATGGAACGGTGTCGCGAGTCGCCGGTGCGCTGTTGCACACGAACACATCGCTCGCCATCCTCGGTGCCGGCACTGGTAACGATCTCGCCAAGTCGCTTGGCGCACCCATATTCGATTTCTCCGCAATGGCCGACCGCATCCGACGCAATGTGCCGCGCCGAATCGATGTCGGTGATGTTGACGGACGAACATTCGTGAACGCTGTCGGCGTCGGCTTCGATGTTGCCGTTCTCGAACGCACCACCCGCGCACGATGGCTTCGAGGAAACACGCTGTACGCCGTCACTGCGCTCGGCGCCCTCTTCCGCTATCCTGGATTCAATGCACGACTCGAGGCAGCGCCGGATGCGGAGTCCGCTGCAGGGGCCGCTGCAGG
>JBGTFN010000388.1:0-1825 GCA_041747275.1 Gemmatimonadaceae bacterium
ATGACGCGCGCACCCCGGCGATGTAGAACGCGTCCGCATCCGGTCGCAGCTGATTCAGTCCCGGCTGGCCTACACCGGCCTGCACGAACGCGCTCACGCGTGGACGCGATTCAACGCCCGCAGCCTCCGATTCCTTCGCCAGCCTCGCCCGCATTGCGTCGAAGCGAGCGAACTCCGGTCGGTCGCGGGCGACGCTTTCCTGCTTGAGCGCGTCGATGCGAACATGGAGACGTCGATCCGGATCAAAGCGACGTCCCGTCAGGTCATTCAGCATCGCGACCGAAGCGTTCCGACGCGATCTGATCTCGGCACGCGATTCGTCGAGCCGCAGTCGCTCTGCCGCCAGCAGACTGGTATCGCGGGAGAGTGCCACACCTTCGCGCACTCGCAGTCGGCTCTCGTCGAGTCGCTGGCCGAGCGTACGGTCGGTCGCTTCGAGCGCGTCGAGCTGTTCCTGATACAGCAGCATACTGAACAGTGCTGCGTTCACGTCGAAGCGCCGGTGGTACAACTGCTCCGCAACCTCGGCTTCGGCTTCGCTGAGTCGATAGCGCTCCACTGCACGTCGCGCGCGCACGGAGCCTGCATCGTACAGTGGCTGATCCAGGTCGAGCGCGAGTTGGTAGCGTGTGTACGGTGGCGTTGGAAAACCTTGCCCCGGATCGCGAATCGGCACCTGCGTCACGTCCGATTGGTGCGCGACCTGGGCGTTGAGCTGCGGTTTGGCGAATCGCTCACCCGAAATCAGCCGATCGCGAAGCGCATGTGAAGCGCGCAGCAGCCCAGGTGCATCAGTGCGCGGATCGCGCGCCGCTGCCGCTGCGTGCAACTCGCCGACAGACAGCGTGTCGACGGAGAGCGTGCCGACGGAGGATCCCTGCCCCCATGCCCGCGTGGGCAAGAGCATCACAGCCGACAGAAGGAGCGCCATGTGGACGAGCGTGCGAGTCACGGCCGCAGCCCTCCAAGAATGAAGTCGGGCAGCCACTGTTTGCGCTCTTCGAGAAACGCGTCGAACCGGTCTCCGTGCAGCGAAAGAAAGTTGACCAGTATGGGTTGCAGCAGAAACGGAAACGCGATCGCACCCATGAGCGTGGACACGAACTGCTCAACCGGCACGTGACGGATTTCGCCGGCCTCCGCGGCACGCTGCAGCTGTGCGCTCAGAATGGCGACGGGTGGCGTTCCCGCCGGCGCAATCAGCCGCGCAATGCGATCCGGTTCCGTGTGCAGTTCGGCCACCACGAACCCCAGCAGATACGGGTGCGACCGGTAGAAGTCGATCTGCTCATGCACGATCTTCCGCACCTTCGCGCTGATGTCGAGCGAGGTCGACCCAAGGATACCGAAGATGCGCGGCATGAACCGCATCATCTGCTGCTCGAACACCGCATCGGCGAGTGCCGCCTTGGTACCGAAGTAGTAGTGAAGCAGCGCCTTGTTGACGCCCGCCTCGTTCGCAATTTCCTGCGTTCGCGCCTTGGCCGTGCCTGCGCGAAGGAAGACGCGATGCGCCGCCTCGAGCAGCCGTTCCCGCGTGTCCTGCTCGTTTGCTGCCGAGTCGTTCCCGGCCTGTCGCCCGTCCATATCGCTACGCCCCGTTTTAACCGTCTGGTTTATCCAATAGGATTAACCATATGGTTAACAGTGGATGTTTGCAAGAGCGGTCGTACGGTGAGACGTCGATTCGAGGTCTACTTCTTGTGCTTGTACGTAAGTCGCGTCTGTTGCGGCGTGAGTGTAAATCCTGAGCCGTTGGTGCTCAGCGAGCTGATCATCTTCTTGAACCAGAATGTGTCGGACACTTGTCCGGCCTGCGTGGTAC
>JBGTFN010000389.1:0-3843 GCA_041747275.1 Gemmatimonadaceae bacterium
CGCGCCCGCGGCGACTGCCAATGCAACCGCGGCTCCCGCGATCCAGCGCGGCGTGCGAGCGGCGCGTGGCGATGTCACGGCACCGGATGCAGCTGTTGCTGCATCACCGACACTTTCCAGCAGCTCCAATGCCGACATCGCCGTCGCGGGACGCTCGGAGGGCGACTTGGCCAGGCACTGCATCGTAAGTTGCAACAATGCGGCCGGCGCATCGGGGCGCAGCCCGCGCAGGTCAGTTGGTGCGACGTTGATCTGAGCCGCAATCATGGCCTGCGGCGTCGACGCGTCGAACGGACCGGCGCCGCGCAGCATCTCGTACAGCACGAGTCCGGCTGCGTACAGATCGATGCGATGGTCGGCCAACTCGTCAGCGAGCGCCTGCTCCGGCGCCATGTATGCCGGTGTGCCGATCGCCATGCCGACACCGGTGAGCCGCGAAGTGTCGTCGTCCGCAAGCGTGCTGCGCGACAAGGCGCGTGCGACGCCGAAGTCCGCCACGAGCAGGTGTCGACCGGAGACGAGCAGATTCTCCGGCTTGATATCGCGGTGCACGATGCCCGCAGCATGCGCGGCTGCCAGCGCCTCGAACAGGTCGCGCGCATAGCGCAGTACATCGGCAACAGGCAGCGCACCGTCACGCAGCAGCTTCGCGCGCAGCGATTCGCCGGCCACGAAGGGCATCGTGAACCACGTCAGGCCATCGTGACTGCCGGTGCCGAGCAGTGGCAGGATCGCGGGATGCTGCAACTGCGCGGCCACCTGCATCTCCTGACGAAACCGCTCGGCGGAGACTTCCGAGAGCGCTTCGGGCACGAGGACCTTGATTGCCACGCGTCGTCCGAGGGCAACTTCTTCAGCCACGAACACCCGGCTCATCCCGCCGCCGCCGAGCTCGCGCTCGACGCGATACGCACTGCCGAGGGCACGCTGAAGCGCGGCGGAAAGGGTCGTCATGCGCGGAACTTATCAGCGAGCCGCGCCGCCGTCACGACGCGCTCGAAGGCGTGCTTACTGCACTGTCCAGTCGGCGGAGAGATGCACGGAGCCCCATGCGATGTGCAGTATGCCGCGCTGCGCGCCGGGAGCAGTGGACGGCACGAGATTAATGGCGAGGCTTTCCAATGGCGACGCCATCGCGTGCATGGTGAGCGGAATGCGCGCGAAGTCCTTTGCGGCGTCGTACTCGCCGAGCATGACCGATGCGGCGCCGGTGGTCTCGCGCTGCAGGATGAGGGTCCACCCCGACGTCTCGGGAAGCGCCTGCACGAGGTAGCGTCCCTTGGGCACGGCCTTGCCGCCAATGGTCATGTCGACGTCGGTTACGAGCAGCGTGGCCGCGTTGGCGCCGAGTCGCCAGACGGTGCCCATTGGTACGAGATCGCCGGTGTGCAGCGATCGTCCGCGCAGGTGCGGCTGCCCGTAATCCATGCGAATGATCGCCGGCTTGCCGACGGCTCGTTGGGCGGCCGTGTCGGCAAGGGCGAGCGAGACCTCGGTGACCACGCGCGTGCTGGGCTGGGCGCGGTACATCTGGGCCGAGAGTGGAAGCGCGGTAATCGCGCAGAGTGCGATGGCGGGGATCAGGGAGCGCATGGACGGGGGCTTCAAGGTGGGAGGGAGACCTTCTCGGGAACTGAGCACACGGGAGGCCAAAGTTCAAGGCGGGATGTACGGGAACGCATCTGGTGATTTCGGTGTATATTCGGTATGGTTCGCGTATGCGTGTCCGTCCGCCAGAACTTGACGACCTGTTGGCAGATGAGCTCTCGCTTCTCTCCGCCCAGGCCGATGTGACTTATCACGCCGCGCCCGCTGGCGGAATTTTCAACGCGCCGCCGGCCACGCACATGGGTTTCTGGTCCATCAATCCGTACGTGGGCTGTGCGTTCGGGTGCGCGTACTGCTACGCCCGTGATACGCATCGCTGGACACTCGAGCGGGCGGGCGACGTAGGGCGCCAGGTCGCCCAATCCATGCCCACCTGGCTGGCGTTCGAACGGCGGGTGCTGGTGAAACAGCGGGCAGACGAGCGCATTCGCGAGGCACTTCGCTCCTCGCGGGCGCCGAGCCCCGGAGATACGGTGGTGATTGGCTCGGCGACGGATCCATATCAGCCGGCCGAGCGCCGCTTCAGGGTGACAGAGTCGGTGCTGCGGGCCCTCATGGTCGCGCGCGATTTCTCGATCACGATCATCACCAAGAGCCCGCTCGTTACTCGTGATGTAGCGCTGTTACAGGCACTTTCCGGTCGGCATGAGGTGAGCGTGCACATCTCGCTCATCTGCGTGGACCGGGAACTGGCGCGTCGGCTCGAGCCGCGAGCGCCCACGCCGGAGGCTCGCCTGCGGGCTGTAAGACGTTTGGCCGACGCGGGCCTCGCTGTGAGTGTGAACTGCATGCCTGTGCTGCCGGGCATCACCGATTCGGACGAGGCGCTCGAGGCACTTATCAGTCAAGTCGCTGCGGCAGGCGCGCGCAGTATGGGGGCGGCGGCGCTGCGTCTGCGGTCTTCCGCGAGACGCCGGTACCTTCCAGTAATACGTGAAGGCTTTCCTCAGCTGGCCGGCAAATACGAGTCTACATACCGGAATAGCATACATACCAGCGACACTTACAGAACAGACCTGCAACAGCGATTCGAGGCGCTTTGTCAAAAACATGGTCTCAGCACGCGAGCATGCCGCAGTCGTGAGCAGATCATCGAGGCGCTCAAGGCCGCTCCAGGCCTAGAGATTGTCGCGCAGCTTTCTTTCGAAGAGCTTGCCGAGCACGCTTGCTGAAACGCGGTGGCAGCACGACCGTACGGCAACGCACCACTCGTCCCACGTGGCGAGATCGCCGCCGCATCGCACAGCCACCGTCGCTCCCCGCCCCATGATCGATCCGCTGCAGGCCCGCGTCGTCGCCGCCCTTGGCGACCACTATGAGGTGGAGGGCGAGATCGGTCGCGGTGGCATGGCGGTCGTTTATCGGGCGCTCGACCGACGACTCAACCGGCGGGTCGCGATCAAGGTACTGCCGCCGGAGCTGGCGTACGATCCGGCCATTCGCACGCGATTCACCCGTGAGGCGCAGACCGCCGCGCAGCTTTCACACCCGCACATCGTCCCCATCTACGACGTGGGCGAGCGCGACGGCGTGGCCTACTTCGTCATGGCCGAGATCACCGGTGGCAATCTGGCGGCGCTGCTGGCTAACGAGCCGCGGCAGCCGGTGGACGAAGTCCGGAGACTCATCTGTGAAATTGCTGACGCGCTCGCGTACGCGCATACGCGTGGCGTCATTCACCGCGACATCAAGCCGGACAACATTCTGCTCGACGGCGACACCGGGCGGGCCATGGTCACCGATTTCGGGATCGCGCGCGCGATCGAGGCGGGATCACGACTGACGGTGACGGGCAACGCGGTGGGCACGCCGACGTACATGTCGCCCGAACAGGCGACGGGCGAGCGATTGGTGGACGGTCGCAGCGACATCTACTCGCTGGGCGTGATCGGGTATCAGATGCTCGTTGGACGGGTGCCATTCGCAGCGGGTAACTCGATGGCGCTCATGCTCAAACATGTGAGCGAGCGGCCCGTACCGATCAGTGAGCTGAGACCCGACGCACCGAGGTCGCTTCAGGAGGCGGTGGAGCGCGCCCTGCTCAAGGCGCCGGACGACCGTTGGCCGAGTGCGTCGGCGCTTCGCGACATGCTGCTGTCGCACCGTTCGTTCGCCGCACCGTGGCGCACAAGTCAGCGCGAGCCGGTACGCTTCAACTCGCCGGTGCCGCAGAGTCGTCAGGGTGAGCAGCGTGCGGTGCCGCCCGATGGTCGAAGTGGGCGCGGTGTGCGAACC
>JBGTFN010000390.1:0-15925 GCA_041747275.1 Gemmatimonadaceae bacterium
GCTGCACGCGCGCCGTCTCGCGGGACGCCACGTGCGCAAGCGCGAAGCGGCGGACAAGCTCTTTCAGGAGATTGGTCCGGCCTTCGCCACACGCAACGGCGGCTACACGCGCATTCTCAAGACCGGACACCGCAAGGGTGACGGTGCCGAGATGGCGCGTATTGAGCTCATTCTTAACTGAGGGCCGACATCATGGCCATCAATCGCAGTCGCTGCTGGACCTGTGACAAGGGCGTTGCCCATGGCAACAGTGTCTCGCACGCCAACAACAAAACGCGTCGTGTCTGGAAGCCGAATCTTCAGGTCATGCGCGTGATGCACAAAGGCGAGATCATCAAGGTGAAGGTGTGCACGCGTTGCATGGCGGCCGGCAAGGCTGTGCGTGCACCGCGCGGACAGGTCTCTGTCGCGTAGCGCCGAACACGTGGCGCGCGTGTCGCCAACGTGACGCGTTCGCGTGACTGCGGGGGGCTCGGTTCTCGGGCTCCCCGTTGTTGTATCCCAACGCGAGCTGCGCAGGTTGCTCGTTGAAGGCGTGCCATCTCACTCCCACTTACTCACTATGCCAACCGCGCTCATCACCGGCATCACCGGTCAGGACGGTTCCTATCTCGCCGAACTGCTGCTCGAGAAGGGCTATCGTGTCTGCGGCGTGGTGCGACGCTCGTCCACCACGCCATACGAGCGCATTGCACACCTGATTGACGATATCGAGCTGCTCTCCGCCGACCTGCTCGATCAGACGTCGCTCGTGGACGCTGTCGACGCGGTCAAGCCGGACGAGATCTACAACCTCGCCGCACAGAGCTTCGTGCAGACCTCGTGGAATCAGCCCGTGCTCACCGGTGAGTTCACGGCACTTGGCGTGACGCGCGCGCTCGAGGCCATGCGCAAGGCGGCGCCAAAGGCGCGCTTCTATCAGGCATCATCGAGCGAGCAGTTCGGCAAGGTGGTGGAAACACCGCAGCGAGAGAGCACGCCGTTCTATCCACGTTCACCCTACGGGGTGGCCAAGGTGTACGGACACTGGATCACCGTGAACTACCGCGAGAGTTTCGATCTGTACGCGGTCTCCGGCATCCTGTTCAACCATGAGTCGCCGCGACGCGGCCTCGAGTTCGTCACGCGCAAGATCTCTGATGGCGTGGCGCGCATCAAGCACGGACTCGCCACCGAACTCCGGCTCGGCAACCTCGACGCGCGACGCGACTGGGGATTTGCCGGGGACTACGTGGACGCCATGTGGCGCATGCTGCAGGCCGACGAGCCTGACGACTACGTGATCGGCACGGGACACACGTTTTCGGTTGAGGAGTTCTGCAACGCGGCGTTCAGCGCTGTGGATCTCGACTGGCGCGAGTATGTGAAGAAGGATGAGCGATTTTTCCGTCCCGCCGAGGTGGATTTGCTCGTTGCGGATCCGTCCAAGGCGAAGATGCAGTTGGGATGGACGCCGACGGTGACGTTCGAGGAACTGGTGCGGCGAATGGTCGAAGCGGACATGGACCGTTGGGCGCAGCACCGCAGCTGAGCGCGCCGGACGTGTTCGGCAACGGTCGCGCCCTCGTCACAGGCGGTGCGGGCTTCGTCGGTCGCTACCTGATTCAGGCGTTGCAGGCCGACGGCTGGCAGGTGACGGCAACGGCCTTGCATGCGTCCGCCGCGAATGACGGCGCCTCGACGTCGGCCGCTCACGCGGAGTCCTCTTCGCTCGCGGCGCCGTCGATTGAGGATGACGTGCAGTGGTGCCTCGGCGATCTGCGCGATCAATCGCACATCACTGATGCCGTTGAGCGTTCGCAGCCGGATCTGGTGGTGCATCTCGCCGCGATCTCGCACCTGCCCACCGCCGCGGCCGATCCGGGAATGGCGTGGGATGTGAACGTCACGGCAAGCGTGCGCCTGCTTGACACACTCGCCAAGGCGCACGCAGCCGGGCACTACTCGCCGCGCGTGCTGATCGTGGGCAGCGCCGAGCAGTACGGGCGGCATGATCTCGGGGGCGGCCGGCTGACGGAGCAACACGCGCTCGAGCCGCGCACGGTGTACGCGGCCACCAAGGTGGCCCAGGAGGTTGCGGCGCTACAGTCGTGGCGAGCCACGGGACTGCAGGTGATCGTGGCGCGGCCGTTCAACCACAGTGGGCGCGGTCAGGAATCACGCTTTCTGCTGCCCGCGCTGGTGGCTCGCGCGGTGGCGCTTCGCGACCGGCCGGCACAGGAACCGCTGGTGCTGGGCAATACCACGCCGATTCGGGATTTCCTGCATGTTAGTGACGTCGTCGCTGCCTATATTGCATTGCTGCGGCATGGCACGCCGGGGGTGGCGTACAACGTCGCCAGCGGGGTGGGGAGGTCGGTGCAGGAGGTGGCCGAACGCATTCTCGCCCGTGTCGGTCGCACCCCCGTCTTGCGTGAGGATCCGGCGCTGGTTCGACCGGTCGATGTCCCCGTGCTTGTCGGTGACCCTACGCGCTTGCAGTCGGCCACCGGGTGGCAGCCGCAACGCTCCTTTGACGATCTTCTGGACGACCTACTGCATGCCGCGACGCAATGACCTGCACCGGATTCTCGTGATCGGCTCCGGCCCGATCGTCATCGGGCAGGGGGCCGAGTTCGACTATTCCGGAACGCAAGCGCTCAAGGCGTTGCGCGAAGAGGGTTACGAGGTGGTGCTCGTCAACTCGAATCCGGCCACGATCATGACGGATCCCGAGTTCGCCGACCGCACGTACATCGAACCGGTGACCCCGGAGTTCGTCGAGAAGGTGATCGCGCGGGAACGGCCGGATGCCGTGTTGCCCACGATGGGTGGACAGACCGCGCTCAACGTGGCGCTGGCACTCTACGACTCGGGTGTGCTCGAGCGATACGGAGTTGAGCTGATCGGCGCCAACTCTCGCGCGATTCGTGTGGCCGAGGACCGCAGGCTCTTCGCCGAGGCAATGACGCGCATCGGGTTGGTTTCTCCCGAGGGACGCACGATCACCACCTTCGAGGATGCGCTCGTCGCCGTGGAGGAGTTCGGTTACCCATCGATCATCCGCCCGTCGTTCACGCTGGGCGGCTCGGGCGGTGGCGTGGCGTACAATCGCGAGGAGTTTGAAGCCATCGTGCGGCGAGGGCTCGACCTCTCGCCCGTACATTCCGTACTCGTGGAAAAGTCGCTGTTGGGCTGGAAGGAATTCGAGCTCGAAGTCATGCGCGACTGTGCCGACAACGTGGTGATCGTGTGTTCGATCGAGAACTTCGATCCGATGGGCGTGCACACCGGTGATTCGATCACGGTCGCACCGGCCATGACACTCACCGACCGCGAATACCAGGACATGCGCGACGCAGCGGTCAAGATCATTCGCGAGATCGGCGTTGAAGCCGGCGGCTGCAACATCCAGTTCGCGGTGAACCCAGCCGACGGTGAACTCATTGTGATCGAGATGAACCCGCGCGTGTCGCGTTCATCGGCGCTCGCGTCCAAGGCCACCGGTTTTCCGATCGCGCGTATCGGTGCAAAACTCGCAGTCGGCTACACACTCGACGAAATCCCCAACGACATCACGAAGACCACGCCGGCATCGTTCGAGCCGGTGCTCGATTATGTCGTGGTCAAGTGTCCGCGATTTGCCTTCGAGAAGTTCGTGGCGGCCGATGCAACGCTCACCACGCAAATGAAATCGGTGGGCGAGTCGATGGCGATGGGGCGCACGTTCAAGGAGGCGTTCCAGAAGGCGCTGCGCGCGCTCGAAACCGGACGCCCCGGCTGGCAGGTCGCTGATCGTCTCATCGACGATCGGCTCCCGGATGACAGCATCGAGTCGTTTCGGCGCGCGCTGCGCACGCCGACGCCGGAACGCGTTTTTCAGCTCAAGCGCGCGATGCGCGCGGGAATGCAGGTGTCCGAAGTCGCGGCGCTGACGGGCATCGATCCGTGGTTCCTGTCGCAGCTCGAGGAACTGCTGTTCGCGGAAGACGAGTACACCGCGCTGCCTGCGTCCGACCTCGACGCTGCGGCAATGCGCCGCATGAAGCAGTTCGGATTCTCCGACCGGCAGCTCGCGCGGCTGCGCGGCGATACAGAAGATGCGGTTCGCGCACAGCGTTGGGCGCTGGGTGTTCGTCCCGCGTATCGCATGGTGGATACCTGTGCCGGCGAGTTCCCGTCCACCACGCCGTATCTCTACTCGTGCTACGACGAAGGCGACGAAGCGCCGGCCACCGATCGGCGCAAGGTCGTCATTCTCGGCTCCGGTCCGAACCGCATCGGACAGGGCGTGGAGTTCGACTACTGCTGTGTGCGCGCGGTGCTCGCCCTGCGTGAGCGTGGATTCGAGACGATCATGATCAACTCGAATCCGGAAACGGTGTCCACCGATTTCGATATCTCGGACAAGCTCTTCTTCGAGCCACTTACGTTCGAGGATGTGTTCGAGGTCGTGATGCGCGAGAATCCCGAGGGCGTGATCGTGCAGCTCGGTGGCCAGACGCCGCTCAAGCTGACGCGAGCGCTCGAAGCGGCGGGCGTGCGCATTCTTGGCACATCGCCAGATGCGATCGATATCGCCGAGGACCGCCGTCGCTTCGAGAAGATTGCCACGGAGCTTGGCATTGCGCAGCCGCCAAACGGCACCGCAACGTCGGTGGACGAGGCTGTGGAGATTGCAAACCGAATCGGCTATCCGGTGCTCGTGCGACCGTCGTACGTGCTGGGTGGTCGCGCGATGGAGATCGTGTACGATGACGAGTCGCTGCGCGATTACTTCGATCGCGCGGCCCGCGTGAGCGAAGATCGTCCCGTGCTCGTTGACTGTTTCCTGGAAGATGCCTTCGAGGCAGACGTGGACGCATTGAGCGACGGCACGGATGTTGTCATCGGCGCCGTGATGGAGCACATCGAAGAAGCCGGCATTCACTCCGGCGACTCGGCGTGTGTGCTGCCGCCGTATCTGATTCCCGAGCACGCCGTGGAGACGATGAAGCAGCACGCCATCGCCATGGCGAAGGCGCTCGGCGTCGTAGGTCTGATGAACGCGCAGTTCGCGTACAAGGATGGTCAGGTGTACGTGATCGAAGTGAACCCGCGCGCAAGCCGCACCGTGCCGTTCGTGTCCAAGGCGATCGGTGTTCCGCTCGCTTCGGTAGCGGCGCGCCTCATGGTGGGTGAGTCGCTCGCCGAGATCGGCTTCACCAAGGAGATCGTGCCGCCGTTCGTGAGCGTGAAGGAAGCGGTGTTTCCGTTCACCAAGTTTCGCGAGTCCGATCCCGTGCTCGGCCCTGAAATGCGTTCCACGGGGGAGGTCATGGGCATCGACGACGATTTCGGCACGGCGTTCCTCAAGTCGCAGCTCGCAGCCGATAATCCGCTGCCGCGAGACGGCGCGGTGTTTCTCACCGTGAATGACAGCGACAAGCCCGCCGCGGCCGTGCTGGCAGCGCGCTTGCACGAGCTCGGGTTCAAGCTGTATGCGACCGGCGGCACGGCCGCGTTTCTGGAAGCTCAGGGCGTGCCGGTCACGCTCGTGCTGAAGGTCAACGAAGGCCGTCCACATGGCGTGGACCTCATCGTCAATGGCGACGTACAATTGTTGGTGAACACGCCGCTGGGCAAGCACGCACAGCAGGACGACGAGAAGCTCCGCATGGCGGCGCTGGCAAATCGTGTGCCGTATACCACCACGCTTACCGCCGCGAGTGCCGCATGTGATGCGATCGCGGCGCGGCGCTCGCATGATCCCGGCGTGCGCTCGCTGCAGGAATGGCACGCGTTGCTTTCCGGTGATGTCGAGTCGGTTGGCCCGCTTCATGATGCGTCGGTGGCGGGAGACGTGACGTGAGCGCCGGACCAGCGCGCGCGCCGTCGGAGACGGTGGTCAAGAGTGCGAATCCGGAGCTCGTGGGCACCCCGGGTGCCGGTCACGTGTCTCGCGGTGCGTCACTCGGCGCGGGCGCGCTGGTGCATGAGTCGGCGTATGTGGACGATGGCGCGGAGATCGGTGCCCTCACGAGGGTGTGGCATTTCGCGCACGTGATGGGTGGCGCGGTGATTGGCGAGCGCTGTTCGCTTGGACAGAACGTCGTGGTCATGAATGGCGTGCGCGTCGGCAACAACTGCAAGATCCAGAACAACGTCTCGTTGTACGAGGGCGTCACGCTCGACGATGATGTCTTCTGCGGGCCGTCGATGGTGTTCACCAACGTACACAACCCGCGCAGCGCCGTCTCGCGCAGGTCGGAGTATCGCCCAACACCGGTGGGGCGTGGCGCGACGATCGGCGCGAACGCGACGATCGTGTGTGGGGTGAGGCTGGGTGAGTACGCGTTCGTCGGCGCTGGTGCGGTGGTCGTGGATGATGTGCCGGCGTATGCACTCGTCGCGGGCGTTCCCGCCAGGCTCATGGGCTGGATATCGGCGGCCGGCCATCGCCTTGTGAGCGACGGACTCGATGGTGCCGAAGGTGAATTGCTGCATTGCCCGGAATCCGGTGAGCGTTATCGGCGCGTCGGCGAGCGCATGACGCGTGTCGGTCAGGACGCGACGTGAGCGCACCGATCACGGGAATGGTTCGCATCGCGCTGGTCGGCTGCGGCCGCATCAGTCGCAATCACTTCGACGCCATTGCGCGCATCGACGGACTGGAACTCGTAGGGGTCTGCGATACGGTCACGGATCGCGCGCAGTCTGCTGGCGCCGCCCAGCGAGTGCCGTGGTTCGAGCATCTGGACGAAATGATTGCCGCAGTGCCGTGCGACGTCGTCGTGATTGCCACGCCATCGGGACTGCACCCGCAGCACGGCATCACGGCGGCCCGCGCGGGCAAGCACGTCATCACCGAGAAGCCGATGGCGATCACGCTGCACGCGGCTGACGCGCTGGTGCAGGCATGTGATGACGCCGGTGTGCGGCTGTTTGTCGTCAAGCAGAATCGGCTCAACCCGCCGGTACAGCTGCTCAAGCGCGCGCTCGACAAGGGACGATTCGGCCGCCTGTACATGGCCAATTGCACGGTGCGGTGGACGCGTCCGCAGGAATACTATGACCAGGCGCCGTGGCGGGGCACGTGGGAGTTCGACGGCGGTGCCTTCATGAATCAGGCGTCGCACTATGTCGATCTTGTGCAATGGTTGATGGGGCCAGTGGAGAGCGTGATTGCAAAGACTGCCACGCTTGCCAGGCGCATCGAAGCCGAAGACACCGGAGCCGCCGTGCTGCGATTCAGGAGCGGGGCGCTTGGAGTGCTCGAGGTCACCATGCTGACCTATCCGCGCAACCTCGAGGGCTCTATCACGTTGCTTGGCGAAAAGGGGAGCGTGCGCATTGGCGGGACCGCGGTCAATCGCGTGGAGCATTGGGAGTTCGCCGATTACGACGACGACGACAAGCTTGTCGATACGGCAGCGACCAACCCGCCGAGTGTGTACGGTTTTGGACACGAGGGGTATTACCGAAACGTGTTGTCCGTGCTGCGCGGGCAGGCGGAGCCGGATACCGATGGGCGCAGCGGTCGCAAGTCGCTCGAACTCATTCTTGGCATCTACGAATCCGCCCGTACAGGCCGCGACGTGCCGTTGCCGCTGCGCAGCGGCGCCGCCTGATTGTCGTTCATCAAGCATTCATTCAGTCTTCCACCGTTATTTTCGATACGCGACCGATGGCCGTTCCCCTGCTGGATCTGAAGGCACAACACGAGGCGATTCGCGATGACGTCGTGGCTGCTGCCATGAGCGTGATCGATGCGCAGGCGTTCATCCTGGGTGACCCGGTGGCGCAGCTCGAGTGCGATGTCGCCGGCCTCTCGAACACGAAATACGCAGTGGGTTGCGCAAACGGCACCGACGCGTTGCTGCTGGCGCTCCGCGCCCTTGGTGTCGGGCGGGATGACGAGGTGATCACGACACCCTTCACGTTCTTTGCAACGGCCGGCGCGGTGCACAACGTTGGCGCGCGTCCGGTGTTCGTGGACATTTCGCCGACCACATTCAACATCAGCGCTGACGCCGTGGGCGTAGCGATGAATGCCAACACCAGGGCCGTCATCGCGGTGGATCTGTTCGGTCAGATGGCGCCGATGGAGTCGATCAAGGCTGTCGCGGGCGACGTGCCCATCATCGAGGACGCCGCGCAGAGTATCGGGGCACGGCGTCGCATCGGTGACGGCTGGGTCATGGCAGGTGAAGCGGCGACCATCGGCACGTTCAGCTTCTTCCCGTCCAAGAATCTCGGTGGATGGGGCGACGGTGGCATGGTCGTCATGCAGGACGAAACGCTGTTCGATGCGGTGGCGAAGTTGCGCACACACGGCAGCCGACGCACCTACTTCCACGAGATGGTCGGCTACAACAGTCGTCTCGATGCACTGCAGGCCGCGGTGCTCAGGGCAAAGCTGCCACATCTTGCGGGCTGGAGTGCGCGCCGTCGCGAGAATGCATCCTTCTATGACGGGGCCTTCGCCGATGTGGCGGACATCGTCACGCCGGTGATTGATCCGCGCAACGAGTCGATCTTCAATCAGTACACCATTCGTGTGCCGAAGCGCGACGCGCTGCAGGCGCATCTCAAGGCGGCCGGCATCGGAACATCCGTATACTACCCGCTGCCGCTGCACCTGCAGCCGTGCTTTGCATATCTCGGGTATCAGGAAGGCCAGTGCCCCGAATCGGAGCGGGCAGCTGCCGAAGTGCTCTCACTCCCCATCTATCCGGAACTCACCAGCGCGCAGCTTGAAGAAGTCGCGAGCGCGGTGCGTTCCTTTTTCGGGCGCTGAGCGCCCAACCGCCGGAGACCACTGCATGCAGGAAAGGTTGCTCGCGAAGATTCACGATCGCACCGCTGTTGTTGGCGTGATAGGACTCGGCTACGTCGGCCTTCCGCTCGCCATGGAGTTCGCGCGCGCAGGATTCCGCGTCATCGGATACGATGTCAGCGAGCGCGTGGTCAGCACGCTCATGAGCGGCGACTCGCACATCCAGGACGTGAAGTCGGACGAAGTGGCGAAGGCGGTCGCGGATGGTTCGTTCGTTGCGACCACAGTGGAGTCTCGGCTTGGCGAATGCGACGCGATATCCATTGCCGTCCCCACGCCGCTCTCCAAGACGCGCGATCCCGACATGGCATTTGTCCTGGCGGCGGCCGATGCGGTGCAGCGGCACGCGCATCCGGGCCTGCTCGTTGTGCTGGAGAGCACCACGTACCCCGGTACCACGCGCGAACTGTTGCAGCCGCGAATGGAAGCGGCCGGTCTCAAGGTGGGCACGGATGTGTTCCTGGCCTTCAGCCCCGAGCGAGTGGACCCCGGCAACCCGGTCTACCAGACGCACAATACGCCCAAGGTCGTGGGCGGCATCACGCCCGGCTGCGTGGCCACGGCGAGCGCGCTCTACGAGACATGCATCGAGACCGTTGTACCGGTGTCTTCGCCCGAGGCGGCGGAACTGGTCAAGCTGCTCGAGAACACCTTTCGCGCCGTTAACATCGGCCTGGTGAACGAAATCGCGATCGTGTGTGACAAACTCGGCGTCAACGTGTGGGAAGTCATCGATGCCGCGGCCACCAAGCCGTTCGGCTTCATGAAGTTCACGCCGGGCCCCGGCATCGGCGGTCACTGCATCCCGCTCGATCCGCACTATCTCGCCTGGAAGATGCGCACGCTCAACTACAAGACGCGATTCATCGACCTCGCAAGCGAGATCAACTCTCAGATGCCCGACTACGTGGTGGAGAAGGTGTCGCGGGCTTTGAACGACGAATCCAAGTCGGTGCGTGGCAGCCGCCTTCTCGTGCTGGGGGTTGCGTACAAGCGAGATATCAACGACGTGCGAGAGAGTCCGGCGCTCGACATCATCCGTCTGCTCGAGGAGCGCGGTGCACATGTGGAGTATCACGATCCGTTCGTGAACGAAATTCGCGAAGACGATCACATTCGTCGCACCGTCGAGCTTTCAGATGAAATGCTGCGGTGGGCGGATGCGTGCGTCGTGGTGACGGATCACAAGCAGACTCCATGGCAACGTGTGGTCGACTCGGCCGGGCTCATCGTCGACACGCGCAACGTGTGCGCCGGGCTCAGGCCGGGACGTGCGCGCATCGTGGCACTGGCTTCGGGGCACGCGGCGTGATTGCAGCACACCGCCTGATGCGCAGCGTTGCGCTGCTTGCGCTGATCGTCGTGTCCTTTGCCGCGTGCCGACGCGGATTCAGGCCGCAGGATTTCGCGAATCCTGAAGCGCTCTTCCGCGGCGCGATGCAGGAATACGAGCAGGGCAACCTGGGCAACGCCATCGCCGGGTTCGAGCGGCTCTCGCTCGACCTGTCGTCGCGCGATTCCCTGCTCGTTCGCACGTACTATTACCTTGGCATGGCGCACGAACGCCGCAAGGAATACCTGCTTGCGGCGCAAGCGTACGCTCGGCTGAGCGATGCGTTTCCGTCCGATACGCTCGCACCAAAGGCCATCCTCGGCGAAGGTCGTTCGTACCAGAGCCTCTGGCGCAAACCGCAACTCGATGCGGACTACGGATTGCAGGCGCTCGGCACGTTCCGCGTGTTGCTCACCACCTTTCCGGAAGGCCCGGAAGCGGAGGAGGCCACGCGCCGCATCTCATCGCTCGAGGATTGGCTGGCGCGCAAGGACTACGAAGTTGGTGTGCACTATCTCAAGACGCGCCGCGCCTACGACTCTGCGATCATCTATTTTCAGGGCGTGATCGAGGCCTATCCGAACACGCCCACCGCCCGCAAGGCGTACCTTGGCCTGGTGTCGGCCTACAGGTCGCTCCGGTACGCCGAGGAGCAACGGGAGACCTGCGACGAGATGCATCGCCGGTATCCGGGAGACGAGGAGGTGCGAGAAGAGTGCGGTGCACCCGGAGCCGCGGTCGATTCCACCGGAGCGGGCGCGGCGGGTTCCGCTCCGCCGGCCTGAGTGTTCGAGCCTGACGGCGGGACGGGCGCGCCGACTCGGGTAGGCGTCTTCGGCGGCAGTTTTGATCCGCCGCACGTCGGACACCTCATCTCCGTGCTCGATGTCATCGATCAGTTGGCGCTCGATCGCATGCAGGTGGTGCCGGCGGCCACCCAGCCGCTCAAGGGTGAGGTCTCCACGCCAGCTGACGTCCGGCTGGCGATGGCGAGGTCATGCTTCGCCAGCGTCCCGCAGGCGGCGGTCGATCCGATCGAAATCAAGCGGGGCGGGTTATCATTCATGGTTGAAACAGTGGAGCACTATGTCGGGCGCTGGCCCCACGCAGCGCTCTTTCTGGTGTTGGGAGCTGATGCAGCATCGACGCTCGATCGCTGGCGTGACCCCGAGCGGCTGTTGCGCATGGCGCAACTGATCGTGCTGGATCGCGTAGGAGAGAGTGTCGCGACGCCGTGGACCGCGTGGCCCGGGATCCGGTCGCCACAGCGGATTGCCGTGCGTCGCATCGATGTTTCGTCATCCGAAATCCGGTCGCGAGTGGCGGCTGGACGTTCCATTTCTGGTTTCGTGCCCGAGTCCGTGGCTGCTCACGTCGCGGCGGCCGGACTCTACCTCTCGAGGACTGCATGCTGAAGGGTTTGATCAATCGCGTGTTCGGCACGCGACACGAGCGGGAACAGAAGCGGGTTCAGCCGATCATCGCAGAGATCACCGAGATCGAAGAGCGGTTGAGTTCGCTCTCCGACGCGGAGCTGCAGGGGCAGACTGCACTGTTTCGCCAACGCATCGCTGAGCGCACGTCCGATCTCGAGCGTCAGATCGCCGAACTGAAGGAAGAAAAGCGCCTCACGGCTGACGCCGCCGAGCGCGAGCGTATCGACGACGCACTGGGTGGCGCCGATGGTCGCGGCGGACTCGAGGGCGAGCTGCGCCAGGCCATCGCCGATATGCTCGACGAGTTGCTTCCGGAGGCGTTCGCCACTGTGCGCGAAGCCTGTCGCCGGCTCGTGGGTACGGTCGTTCCGGTGACCGGCCAGGAGCTCGTTTGGGACATGGTGCCGTACGATGTGCAGCTCGTTGGCGGCATCCAGTTGCACCTCGGTCGCATCGCCGAGATGGCCACGGGTGAAGGCAAGACGCTCGTGGCGACGCTGCCGATGTATCTGAACGCACTCCCGGGACGTGGCGTGCATCTCGTCACGGTCAATACGTACCTCGCGCGCCGCGACTCGCAGTGGATGGGCTTTCTGTATCAGTGGCTTGGCCTCACCGTCGCGTGTCTCGATGACACCGAGCCCGGCTCGCCACAGCGCCGCGCCGCGTACGCGTCGGACATCACGTACGGCACGAACAACGAGTTCGGCTTCGACTACCTGCGCGACAACATGGTGGTGAGCACCGAGCAGCGCGTGCAGCGCCCGCACGTATTTGCAATCATCGACGAAGTCGACTCGATCCTCATCGATGAAGCCCGCACACCGCTGATCATTTCCGGACCGGTGGGCAACGAAGGCGACGTGCAGTACGCCGCATTCAATGCGTCGGTCGGCCGGTTGGTGAAGCGGCAGACGGATATTGCCAACCAGCTCGTCGCCGAGGGTGAGCGCGCGCTCGAGCAAGGCGATACGGCGGCGGCGGGCATGTCGCTGTACAAGGCGCGCCAGGGCGCGCCAAAGAACAAGCGTCTGCAGAAGGTGCTCAATGAGACCGGCGTCAAGCAGCTCGTACAGAAGATGGAGCTCGAGCACATCGCCGACCGCAAGGTGCCGATGGCGCGTCGTCAGTTCCCGGATATCGAGCAGGAACTGCTATACGTGCTCGATGAGAAGGGGCATACGGTGCATCTGACCGACGGCGGCGTCGACTTCATGTCGCCCGACGATCACGACGCGATGGTGCTGCCCGACATCTCCATCGAGATCCATCGTCTCGAGCGCGACACCGAGCTCGATCCGGCCGACCGCCTCACGCAGCGTTCCGCGATCGAGACCGAGTACTCGCTGAAGAGCCAGAAGCTCAACATCATCCATCAGCTGTTGCGCGCGCACGCGCTGTACGAGCGCGATGTCAACTATGTGGTCCAGGAAGGCCAGGTGCTCATCGTGGATGAGTTCACCGGCCGCACGATGCCGGGTCGCCGCTGGTCGGAAGGATTGCACCAGGCCGTGGAAGCCAAGGAAGGCGTGCAGGTGAAGGGCGAGACGCAGACGCTCGCGACCATCACCATCCAGAACTACTTCCGCATGTACGAGAAGCTGGCTGGCATGACCGGCACCGCCGAGACGGAAGAAAACGAGTTCCACCAGATCTACAGTCTGGAAGTCTCGGTGATTCCCACCAACCGGCCGATCATCCGCGATGATCGTGACGACTGGGTGTACAAGACGCGTCGCGAGAAGTACAACGCGATCGTCGAAGAAACGCGCCGCCTGCACGGCCTTGGCTTCCCGGTGCTCGTGGGTACGGCGAGTGTCGAAGCCAGCGAGACGCTGGCCCGCATGTTCGCGCGCGCAGGACTCAAGCACAACGTGCTCAACGCCAAGTATCACCAGCGAGAAGCCGAGATCGTGGCGCTTGCCGGTCAGCCCGGCGCGGTCACGATCGCGACCAACATGGCCGGTCGCGGTACGGACATCAAGCTCGGCGGCGACGTGCGCGACTCGAAGATGAGCGCCATGAAAGACCTCGACGGCAAGGACATCGAAGTCGACGAAATCGGCGGCCTGCACATCATCGGCTCCGAGCGCCATGAATCGCGTCGCATCGACCGTCAGCTGCGCGGCCGCGCGGGTCGTCAGGGCGATCCCGGTTCGTCGCAGTTCTTCCTGTCGCTCGAAGATGACCTCATGCGTCTCTTCGGCACGGATCGAATTGCCAAGCTGATGGACCGGATGGGCGCGCAGGAAGGCGAGGTGCTTACGCATCCGATCATCACGCGTTCCATCGAGCAGGCGCAGAAGCGCGTCGAGCTGCAGAACTTCCAGTCGCGCAAGCGGCTGCTGGACTATGACGACGTCATGAACCAGCAGCGTGAAGTGATCTACTCACAGCGCGCGTTCGCGCTCGAGGGCGGCGAGGAGCTCAAGGGTGAAGCGCGCAAGTTCATGGAGCGCGCGGTGCGCCGGCGCGTCGAGACCGCGCTCGCGATCTACGATTCGGAAGAGCAGTGGGACTTTGCGCTGTTGCAACAGGACCTGCTGATGCACTACATGCTGACCGTGCCTGTGTTCGAAGAGCCGCCGCATCCCACGTCGCTGCTCGAGGCACAGGAAGCGTCGGTGGAGGCCGTGCTGGCCGCATTCGATCGCAAGATGGAGCAGCTGGATTCGGTGCGCGATCAGGATGGCTCGGGCTTCGGCAACCGATTGCTGGCGCTGGTGACGCTCAACGTGATCGACGAGAAGTGGAAGGACCATCTCTACGATCTCGATCAGCTGCGCGCGAGCATCCACTATCGCTCGTGGGGTCAGAAGGATCCGCTCATCGAGTACAAGCACGAGGCCTTCTCGATGTTCGAAGACCTCATGCACGACTTGTCGCACACCTTCACCGAACGGTTTCTCAAGGCGCAGCTTGTGTTCGAGCAGCCGGCGCCGCCGCCGATACCCACTGCCATGCGTCCGCCGGAAGCAAAGCCCACCAAGCGCTTCAACGCGATGGGCATGCTCGAGGATGTGCCGCCGGACGAGCCGAAGTCCGCCTCGCAGGATGCGATGTTTCCAGATGGCGCAGCTGACGCCTCCGCTGCGCCCGTGGCTCCGGCACCTCAGGCGCCGGCCGCTACGCCGCGCGTGGTTGGTGCCGGTGGCATCCGCTCGCTCGATCCGATGCAGGGATCGAACGGCGCGGCCGACTTCAGCAACGTCGGCCGGAACGATCCGTGCCCGTGCGGCAGCGGCAAGAAGTTCAAGAAGTGCCATGGCGTGAACGTATGATTCGCCTTGCGCTGCTTGGCTCGTTCGCACTGACCGCGTTGTCGGTTGCTGTGCCGGCCGCGCCGCCATCGTCCGACTGTGGTGCCGTGATCAACCTGGCCAGGACGTCACAGCCGGATTCCTCGTTGGTTGCGCTCTTCGAGCGGGGACAGGCGTTTCCTGATTTCCTCGATGCCGCGCGTGGGCGCCGAGAGGGCTGGTTACGTGTCAATGCGGGCGTGGAGATCGCTGACTCTTCGGTCGCGCGGGCCAAGGCGGTCGGCGGCGAATGGCGTCTGCTGATAGTGGCGATCGATGCCTGCGGAGACTCCATGCAGCAGGTGCCTTACGTGGCCAGGCTCGGCGAGCTGGTAGACGGGCTGAGCGTCCGCATCGTGCCGCCAGCAGAGGGCGCGCTCGTGCAGGCGGCGCACCGATCGATGGACGGACGGACCGCCACCCCCACCTTCGTGCTCATCGATTCCACGGGCACCGATGTGGGCTGTATCGTGGAGCTGCCGCGAGAGATTCGTCGGTGGACACACGTTCGGCGGGACTCGATGTCCAGCGACGCGTTGCACGAGTACCGGCGGGAGTGGTACGACGCGGACAAGGGAGCCAGCATCGTGCATGAAGTCGTCGAGCTGCTGGAGCAGGCCACGAGCGGAACGCCGGTGTGCGAAGGTGGCGGCGTGAGCTGAGACGGGACGATCAGGCGGGCAAGGAATCGGTGGCGTTTGCGGGTGAGCGGGCAGCCAGACTGCTGGCTCCCCTCATTTCGGAGCTGCCAGGCCATGTCCGTTCGAACTTCTGATCCGTCTTCCGCGTTTGCCACCGCTGGTCGGAAACGCTCGCCACCACTAAGTATTCGAGAGCTGCCCTCGGTCGAGCGCCCGCGGGAGCGCATGCGCTCTTTGGGTGCACAGGCACTGAGCACCACGGAACTTGTCGCGTTGCTTATCGGCTCCGGCGGGTCTGCAGGATCGGCGCTGGACTGCGCGCGGCTCGTGATGGCGAGCAGTGATGGGTCGCTTGGACGGTTGGCAAGCGCGCCCATCGGTGCGCTCACGCGGGTACCGGGAGTGGGTGCGGCGCGTGC
>JBGTFN010000391.1:0-3473 GCA_041747275.1 Gemmatimonadaceae bacterium
CGCGTCAGCGGATCCAGCGTGGCGAACAGCCGGTCTTCTACGAAGACGGCCTGGTCGTTTGCCAGTGTGCGAAGGACCGACGACTTGCCGGCATTCGTGTAGCCGACAAGCGCAACCTTGAACTGCGACTTGCGTTGCTGGCGCTGCACTTCGCGTGCGCGCTCGACATCGATCAGGCGTTCCTTGATGACCTTGATGCGATGCTGAATGAGTCGCCGGTCGGTTTCAAGCTGCGTTTCACCCGGACCTCGCATACCAATGCCACCCTTCATGGTATCAAGGTGCGTCCACATGCGTGTCAGACGCGGCAGCGTGTACTCGAGCTGCGCGAGCTCCACCTGCAGTCTCGCTTCGGCGGAGCGCGCACGCGTGGCGAAGATGTCGAGAATCAACTCGGCACGATCCATGACGCGCGTGTTGGTGGCCACCTCAATGTTGCGCGCCTGCGCAGGCGAAAGCTCGTCATCGAACACGATGAGCGTCGCTCCGAGTTCGCTCACACGCAGCGTGAGTTCGTCGAGTTTGCCACTGCCGAGATACGTGCCGGGATGCGGTCGGTCGATGATCTGCGTGAGCGTGCCGACAACATCCGCGCCCGCCGTGTCGACGAGCCGCGCAAGCTCGTCGAGGTGTTCGTCCATGAAGTGTCGGTCGTGACCGCGCTTGCGCGGTGCACCAATGAGAATCGCCTTTTCGACCGGCGTGGTCAGCGAGATCGGGTCTTTTGAAATGTGTTGCTCCTGGCGCGACTATCGATCGACGCCGGACACAGAGTTGAATCGTCCCGTCTGATCGTACGGACGGGTAAAGTTGCCGAGCGGCGTGACCACGGTAAAGTCTCCGCGCACACGGTAGTTCACGCTGCCGGTGGAAAGAATCTGGCGTCCGGCTTCGCCCAGGCCACGATAGGTGAAGCGAATGGGCAGCCGCACGATAGATGAGTCGCCGCTTGGCACCACGAAGCGCGAGTCGAGCGCGCCATTGCCGAGCTGCACGGAATCCACATCAACGCGGTACGTCATGCGCGTGGCGTCGAGCGAAAAGCGGTTTGGATTGTAGACGGAAAGCATGACGTCGACATTCCCTCCGTCGAGCCCGAGCCCCACAATGCGCACATCCTGCAGGTGGACGGTCGGCTCGGCGAACGCCGCGCGTCCCAGGCTGGCGCAACCGGCGATGACGGCGATGGTGGCGGCAAACGCGACTGCGCGCCACACCGTGCGACCCGTACTGCGCTTCATGGCGCGAACTCCTTCATTTGTCGACATCATCGCGTGGTCCTTGTCCGGCAGTGTGAGTGGAACTCTCGGTGCGTTCCGAGGCCGGTCGTGGCGCATCATCCAATCGCTCGCGGAGCGTCTTCCACCACGCGATGCGTTTGGCGATGTCGCGCTCGAATCCGAACTGACCGGCTTCGTAGAACGTCCGTCCGCCAACGGCCGCCGGCAGGTAGTCCTGCGGCACGAAGGCTTCCTGCGCATCGAATGCGTACTGGTACCCTGAGCCATAACCGAGTTCCTTCATGAGCCCGGTAGGCGCGTTGCGCAGGTGATGCGGTACGGGTGCAGCGGGAGTTTCGCGTGCGGCTTCCAACGCCGCCTTCCAGGCGACGTAGACGCGATTCGACTTGGGAGCGGTCGCGAGGTACACCACGGCCTCGGCGAGCGCGAGATCTCCCTCTGGAGAGCCGAGCCGCTCCCACGTCTGCGCCGCGGCCATGGCGATGGGCAGCGCCTGCGGATCGGCGAGACCGATGTCTTCTGTCGCCATGCGCATCATGCGACGTGCGATGTAGCGCGGATCTTCCCCACCCTCGATCATGCGCGCGAGCCAATACAGCGCGCCCTGCGGGTCACTGCCACGCAGTGCCTTGTGCAGCGCCGAAATCAGGTTGTAATGCTCCTCGCCCGACCTGTCATAGCGCGGCATGCGACGCTGCGCCGCCAGTACGAGCTGCTCTGCGGAGATCTCCGAGCCGTCTGGGGCGATCGTCGCCGCTGCCTCCAGCACTCCAAGCATGCGTCGCGCATCGCCATCGGCGAGCAGCACGAGTTGCGCGAGCGCGTCCGGATGCAAAGAGAGTTTGCGGGCGCCGAGTCCGCGATCATGGTCCGCCAGCGCCCGGTGCGCAAGCTGCGACAAGTCGTCCTCGGTGAGCGATTCGAGCACCACGACTCGCGCACGCGAGAGCAGCGCGCCGGTCAGCGCGAACGATGGATTCTCCGTGGTGGCGCCGATCAGCACGACAGTGCCTGCTTCGACGTGCGGCAGGAACGCATCCTGCTGCGCTCGATTGAAGCGATGAATTTCATCGACGAACAGCAATGTGCCGCGACCGAGGTCACGGCGCTTTGCGGCGTCTGCAACGATCTCGCGTACGCGCGCAACGCCATCACTCACCGCGGAAAACGAGACGAACTCGGAGTCGGTTGCACGGGCGAGCAGTCGAGCGAGCGTCGTTTTTCCAACGCCGGGCGGTCCCCACAAGATCATGGAGTCGATGACACCTCGTTCGATCGCTGCGCGCAGCGGCGCCGACGGACCGATCAGGTGCGACTGTCCAACGAACTCATCCAGCGATCGCGGACGAAGGCGCGATGCAAGTGGTTCGCTCACGTTGGCGGAGAATAGTGACGACACGCGCGCTAAACCGGCGACAGGCCAAGTCGTTCAACTGCGAGCTCGAGCCCGCGTGTGAGTTCCGGTGCATCGCCGAGTGGCGCGGCATCGGAATCCCAGGCGGGCTCTGGAACTGTTTCGCGTTCGGCGAAGCCCATCCCTTCGAGCAGATACAGCCAACGGTCAGAGCGCGCATAAATGACAAGCGCGAGACCAGGAGTCAACGTGAGTTGGTCGTCGGGTGTGTACACGCAGACTTCTACACCGCCATACATCGCCAGTGGCAGCTGCAACCGACCGACCACGTCGCGGACATCGGGCAACGGCAGCAACTCCCCCCGCCAAGTTGCTCCGTCACGTCGACACTCGATGTTGACGTCCACCGCCGGATCGAGATGCTCGGTCAAGGCGTGAAAGGCGCTCACGATGCGTTCGGCATTGGCCCATGCGAAGATCTCGCTCAACCCGCCACGCGCGCGCGACACGAACCAGTCGGGCACTGGGCGGAAGCGCGGGACGCGCAGGCGCAGATCCTCACCTGACGCGCTCATGCCGTGGCCGGGGCGTCGCTGACGAGACGCCTGGCTTCCTCGAGCAGTGCCGGGGCGTGGTTGCGTGAGGGATCGTCGAGCACGAACTCAACCAGCGCGTGAAGCACTCGGCCCAGCGAAGGCCCGGCCGGCACACCGGCCTGCCTCAGATCGTCACCATCAACGGCCAAGTCCGACACTTCGAGCGGATCACGAAAGGCGATACGCAACATCTGACGGTGCAGCTGTCGGACGGCACGCGCCGTGGGCGCGAGCTCGCCCAGCTTCCGGTCGGCCCACCAGATGCCGGCGGCCACCCGCCCG
>JBGTFN010000392.1:0-3377 GCA_041747275.1 Gemmatimonadaceae bacterium
CGCCGCCGCGCCGCTGAGCGCCTTTGGTGCGCGGCTGGCACACGCTTGGGCAACGCGCGATGCATCGCTGCTCCGCGACGATCCCACGTCCGGCGCGCGTGCCGTCGTGTTGCACCGCGATGTGCGCGCCCGAGTCGGTCGCCTGGTGCCCACGCTCGCCCAGGGCCAGCTCATCGCGCCCATCGTGCATGACGGATTGTTGCTGTGGACCGTCGACCTGTACAGCGCGTCCGAACACTACCCGTTGAGCATGCGCATTCAGCTTGCTGGCGACACGCGCAGCTACTTTCGCTACGCCGCGACGGCGCTTGTGGACGCGCAGACAGGGCGCGTTCGACTACTTGCGGCAGAGTCACCCGATCCGCTCGCGCACACGGCACTGAAGCGACTATCTGCGCTGATCATTCCCGAGACCGAGTTGCCGAGCGCTGTGCGCGAACAACTCCCTATCCGCGCCGACGGCGCGTTCGCGCAGGCGCGGGCTTTTACGAGGGTCGGGTCACGACGCACCGGCAACGTCGCGAGCTTCGTGCCGGACAGCGTGCCCGGTGCCGAGCCAGTTCCGGTCGCCGACAATGGCGACGGAACGATTGGTTGGACCGTGCCGCTGGTGAATGGCGCGGACCAGCTGGTGGGTGTGATCGAGGCCGTTGGCGGTCCTGTGCGCGGGACGTCCTGGCGTCCGCTGCGGGAGCCGTTGCCACGCTGGAGCAGCCTCACGGAGCGCCTGGGCGCCGAACTCGATACCGTCGCCGCACAGTTTCGCCGCGAATCGGATGGGCCAGTTGTGCTCGGCACGCTTCGCGTTGTCGTACGTGCGGGTCGGTCGCTTCTCGTGCGTCCGGCGTACACCACGGACGCATCGGGAATGCATCTGACGGCGCTCGCTGTGGCCACCGACTCGCTGGTTTGGGCCGGGGCGACGCTCGATGAACTGCTTGGCGTCTCGACAGCCGGGGCCGGGCCGGAAGGCGTCGTTGCACGCACGGCGGTTGGTCGGGAAGCCGAGGCCCGACGGTTGTATGACGTCATGCGAGCAGCATTGCGGGAGAGCGATTGGCTGCGCTTCGGCGCAACGTTCGACAGTCTCGGCCGGGTGCTCGACCGCAGACCGTAGCCGTGATCGTAGTGACAGCCACGCTCGGGTTGCCCAGATCGTGCGTGGCTGCGTAGCATTGAAGGCTGGTTGACACCCCCGACATCGGAGAACGCGTGGACTTACATGAATATCAGGCGAAAGAGCTGATGCGAACGGCCGGAGTGCCGGTTCCGCCCGGCAAGATCGCTCGCACGGCAGATGAGGCCGAGGCTATCGCCAAGGAATACGGCGTGCCGGTAATGGTGAAGGCGCAGGTGCATGTCGGTGGCCGAGGCAAGGCCGGCGGCGTCAAGTACTGCAAGACGCCCGCAGACGCGAAGGAAAAGGCGCAAGCCATCCTGGGCATGGACATCAAGGGATTGACGGTCGAGAAGGTGCTCATCACGGAGGCGGCCGACATCGCATCGGAAGCATATGTGGGCATCATCGTGGACCGTGCCACCAAGAAGGCGGTGTTCATGGTGAGCGCCGCCGGCGGCATCGACATCGAGGAAGTCGCCGCAACGACGCCCGAGAAAATCCTGTACCTCCCGGTCGACCCGCGCTATGGCCTCATGTCGTTCGAGGCGCTGCGCATGGGCTTCTTCCTGTATTCAGATGCGAAGCTTGCGCGTGCCGCGTCGAAGATCATGCAGCAGCTCTACGCCGCATTCATGAACGCCGGCTGCTCACTCGCGGAAATCAATCCGCTCGTCGTGACCCCGAACAACGAGCTTATCGCCGTTGACGGCAAGATGGTGATCGACGACAACGAACTCGATCGGCGTCCCGACATCGCGGCGCTGCGCGACGAGTCGTCGGAGGAGGCGAGCGAAGTTGACGCGCGCAACGCCAACCTCACGTTCATCAAGCTCGATGGCGATGTCGGTTGCATCGTCAACGGCGCCGGTCTCGCAATGGCCACCATGGACCTCGTCAAGTTCTACGGCGGTGACCCGGCCAACTTCCTCGATATCGGCGGTTCGTCCAATCCCGAGAAGGTCGTGAATGCACTGCGCATCATCACGGCCGATCCCAACGTGAAGTGCATCCTGTTCAACATCTTCGGTGGCATCACGCGCACCGATGACGTGGCGAACGGCATTGTCACGGCTACGAAGAAGAATCCGCTCACGGTGCCGATCGTCATTCGACTGACCGGCACGAACGAGGAAATCGCAATGAAGATCCTGACGGAGAATGGATTCTCCGCCTCGTCCGACATGGACGAAGCCGTGCAGCGCGCGGTTGCGCTGGCCAAGGGAGAAGCCGCCTGATGAGCATCTTCATCGACAACAACACCACACTCATCGTGCAGGGCATCACGGGCCGCGATGGCTCGTTCCACACCCGGCAGATGATGGAATACGGCACCAAGGTCGTGGGTGGCGTGACGCCCGGCAAGGGCGGACAGAAATTCGACGACAGCGTGCCGATCTTCGACACGATGCACGTGGCCGTTGCGGCGACAGGCGCAAACACGTCAGTGATCTACGTGCCGCCCCCATTCGCGGCAGACGCGATCATGGAAGCCGCAGCCTCCGGCATCAAGCTGATTGTGTGCATCACCGAAGGCGTGCCTGTGCTCGACATGACGCGCGTGTATCCGTTCGTGAAGGAGCATGGTGCGCGCTTGCTCGGTCCGAACTGCCCGGGGCTGATCACGCCCGGCGAAAGCAAAGTCGGCATCATTCCCGGCAGCATCTGCACGCCCGGCAACGTCGGTATCGTGAGCCGTTCGGGCACGCTCACGTATGAGATCGTGCATCAACTCACGCGTGCCGGCATTGGCCAGAGCTCGTGCGTGGGAATCGGCGGTGATCCGATCAACGGCACGAACTTCATCGATTGCCTCGCGGCGTTCGAAGCCGATCCGCACACGAAAGCCATCGCGATGATGGGCGAGATCGGTGGGACCGATGAACAGGAAGCCGCACAGTTCATCAAGGACCACATGAAGAAGCCGGTGGTCGGTTTCATCGCCGGACAGACTGCACCGCCGGGCCGCCGCATGGGCCACGCCGGAGCAATCATTTCGGGGTCGTCAGGTACGGCGGCGGAAAAGATCGACGCATTCAAGGCGGCCGGCATGGGCGTCGCGCAGCGTCCGGTCGATTTCGTCGAACTGATCGGCGCACGTCTGTCGTGATCGAGCGGTACTTCTCGTAACTCGCTGTAATCGGCCACTGCGCCATGCACCTCACCGATATCCTGTCGCCCGCGCGCTGCCTCGTGCCGCTCGCGGCGACGACCCTCGCTGACGCCGGCTTCGCGCTGGTCGATGCGCTGCTGGCGGATG
>JBGTFN010000393.1:0-8737 GCA_041747275.1 Gemmatimonadaceae bacterium
TCGGCATTGCCGCACTGATCGGACAGTTCACGGCGGACGGTTCGTTGCTGCCGCGTTCCGTAGCCGATGTGGCGGCGGCGATCGACTCGTACGTCGTTGTGCCCGGACCCACTGGAGATGTGCTGGCGTGTGCGGCGCTATACGAGTATTCGCCGTCGCTCGCCGAGGTGGGGTCAGTCGCGGTCTCGCAGGCCGCGCAGGGACATGGGCTGGGCTCGATTGTCGTACGCGCGGTGGAGCGACTGGCGCGGCTGCGCGGACATCGCGAGCTGTTCGCGCTCTCGCTCGCCGACCATTTCTTCGGCTATCTCGGCTACCGCGCGACCACACTCGATCGCTACCCCGAAAAGATTGCGCGCTACGCCGTGCTCACCGGTGCGGGCGCCTTGCTTGTGTCCAAGCGCTGCTTTCGGAAGCGACTGCGTGCGCCGCGACCCTTCACGCGGTTGTCCAATGCCACTGGACTGGTTTCGGCGCCGACCGTGTACCACGCACAGCCCAAGCTGCGCTGAGTCCACGCACAGTACGTGTGGCGCACGACCACACCTGTGGCACTGCTTCCACATCGAATATCGGTGTCCTAGCTCCCTCACGGCCCCGCAGGTGTGACATAAGTCGCTCCTTGCGAGAAAAGTCAACAAAACTCGTTGTGGCAGGCTCTGGCATAAGGCTTGCCCTTGCTGTGTCTGCTAGCACGGGACTTCTCTCGGCTGAATGTATTTATTGCTCCTTCATCAAATGGGTTTTTATATGAACAAGATTTCTCGCGTCAGCATCGTCGCACTCGTTCCCCTCGTTTTCACCGCGTGTCAGAACGACGTTGTCGCGCCTATGTCCGACGTGACCATTGCGAGCCCTGCGCTGGCCATCACCTTTGACGCTGCAACCGGAGTCGGATTTGTTGGCAAGGGCGATGTGCAGTTTACGTTCAACTGGAACAACAAGACGTTGCAGGAGAGAGCGGATGCCGTGCAGTTCCGATACAGTTCCGCCGAAGTGTCCGAAGTGAGCTGGATCTGCACTAACAGCAAGAACGAAAACACGCAGGAACGTGAGCGGACCACCACGTCGAGCGTGCAGGGCGTGGTCGAGAGTGTCGCCCGCGAGCGCAACCAGATTACCGGCTTCAAGCTGCTCGGCTATGATGGCGACGCCACTGTGACTGACTCGAACACTGAAGGACCGAAGCTGAACAGCTGCCCGACCAACTGGATCTTGACCACCCCCGCCGGCGACCCAACGATCGTGAGCTCCTTCACCACCTTCCAGGTGAGCTTCGACGGCGTCAACTGGACTGAGCTGCTTGAGAAGCCGTAAGCATCACTCGCACGAGTGAGTGCAGCATGAAGGGGACGTCTTCAATCCGAAGACGCCCCCTTTTTGTTGCGCCGAGCAGATCGGGAGTCCGCAGCGAGCGGAAACTGCGGAGCGAGTTCGCGGCAAGAATCACCGGTGATACGCCATTGTCACCACGAATCCGCTACGCAACGCGACTAGCCCGTCTTCCGGAAGCTGTACACGATCACCTTGTGCGCTGCCGGCACACCGGGGACGCCCTTGCTCATCCCCGCCGCGCCCGGCCGTGCGCGTTGCACGAGATCACCAAACGCCTCGTTCGGTTGCACGAGCACGGTGAGTGTCTCGAACTCCATCAGCCCGCGCGCCGCTGCGGCTTCTCGAAAGGGTTCGAGCGCGGCACGACCTGGATCCGCCACCATCGCGATGCCGTCGGTGCGAAGCGTGCGGAGCATCGTTTCCGAGACGAGGTCAGCGTACTCGCGTTCGTAAAGAACATCGGCTGCGCACACGACATCGAACGGACCCAAATCATCGGGCAGCGCGCGCCAATCGACATGGCGCGTCGTCAATCTGGCGTCACCATCGGCAGCCAGGCGCAGTGCATTCAGGCGCGTGACGGCAAGTGCATCGTGGTAGTAATCCGTGGCCGTGACGACGAAGTTGGCGCGCAGTGCCGTGACCGAAACCAAACCGACCCCGCAGCCAAGTTCGAGCAGCGATCGTCCGGTGCCCTCATGCCCGCGAATGACACCGGCAAGCGCGCGCGATGATGGCCAGACGTCGGCCCAGTAGGGCAGGCGTTCATCGCCGGTGAAATCCTCGTCGCAGATCAGCGCCTCCGCGCTACGCGGCTTGCGTAGCACGACCTTCGCGCCGCCGGCCTCGATCGGCAACGTGACGAGATCGAGCTTGGCCAACTCGAGTTCAAGAGCCGCCGCCTGCGCGAGATCGTGCCTTTCCTGTGGTGACTTCATACCTTCGATCGTGATGCTGACAAGACGGCCACTCGGTGCGGGAGAACTTCGCCGGCATCACTCGTCCGGGCGGACGCGCGAAGCATGCGGCAATCGCTGTGCAGAAAGCTTAGTGCGTCGCGCTGCGCAGCAGTGCCGTCTCCAGCAACAGTGCGCGCACCATCGTACCCGCTGCGAGCGAATCCGTTGGTCCGTCAATTTCGAGTAGCGCGTGTGCTCGCGCCATGGACGTTCCCAGGTTCGATCCCTGCCGGCCTGTCAGCCGCGCTTCGAGCACGCCGTCGCTGGCGACCGCGAGTGTGGCGCGCAGGTAGAAGCGGAGTGCGGCAGGCGCAGCGACGTTGTCCGCCAATCGCACCGCAATGCGTTCAGCCGAAACGCGTGAGTTTCCGGCCAGCGCGCGCACGGCTGGCCTCACGAAGAGCTCAGCGGTGACGAGTGTGCTCACAGGATTGCCCGGCAGTCCGATCCACGGTAGTCCGAGCACATGTCCCGCTGCGAGTGGTCCGCCGGGTCGCACGCGAACGCGCGGCACATCGATGCGACCACCGAGTGACACAATCACGTCGCGTACATGATCGAATGCGCCGGCCGAGACTCCGCCGGTAGTGACGAGCAGATCACAGTCGGCCTCGAGCGCGCGGCCGAGTGCATCGCGCATGAGCTCGGCGTCATCGGGTATGAGCGGCAGCACGCGAACGTCAGCGCCTGTGGCGCGTAGCAATGCGGGCAACGCGTACGTGCTCGAGGAGACAATCGCCCGCCCGTCACGAACTCGCTCGAACTGCTCGACGTTGACCAGTTCGTTTCCGCTCGCGGCCACCACGACGCGGGGTGCGCGATGCACGTATGGTTCCGCAACACCGACGCTGGCGAGCACGCCGAGCAATGCAGGCGTGATCACGTCGCCACGTGATGCAACACGATCGCCGTCGCGCACATCTTCACCGGCGGGACGAACGTTGCCGCTTGCCGACTGCGCGTCGCGGTCATCCTGAATGGCTACCGCGTCGAGACCGCGATCGGTGTCCTCCACGCGCACCACGGCGTCCGCACCGGGCGGCATCTTCGCTCCCGTCATGATGCGGGCACACGTGCCCGCCGCGATCTCAGGACGCTCATCGCTGCCGGCGGCGATGGTGCCGATTACCTGCAGCACTCGGGGGAAGTTCGCGCTGGCGCCGAGCACATCAGAGCGCTGCACCGCGTAGCCATCCATGCCCGCATTGGCCCACAACGGGAGCGTGATGTCGGCATGCACGTCTTCCGCGAGGGCGTGCCCGATCGCGTACTCGAGCGGCATGCGTACAGCGGCGGTCGGACGCATACGCGCCAGGATGCGCGTGAGCGCCTCATCGACGCTGAGCGCCTCTGTTGCGCCGCTCACTACCGAGGCATTGCCACGCGCATATCTGCCATGCGCACGGATGCCAGGTACGCGCCGATCGCATCCTGCACGCGCTCCACGTCGCGCACTGAACCCACCCAGTTGTTGCACAGAATCGAGAACACGAGCTGATGTCCGTCGGCGGTGTTCACATAACCGGACAAGGAGCGAGCCTTGTCCACGAAACCGGTCTTGGCGCGCAGGTTGCCGGCCGCTGGTGTGCCACGCATACGTGACGCGATCGTGCCATCGACACCGGCCACGGGCAGCGCGGAGTAGAACGCGTCGAACGATGGGTGCGACTGCATGACGGTGAGCAGGCGCACGATGGCGCGCGGCGTGACGTAGTCGTGGCGCGACAATCCGCTGCCGTCACGCACCGCCGCCTCTGCTCGCGTGATGCCCCAGGCTTCGAGCTGCCGCTCCACGACAGCGCGCGCACTGTCCGCGCTCCCGACTCCGGTCTGCTCGAGCGCCATCGTCTTGAAGAGCGTTTCCGCGATCTGATTCTGCGAGGGCTTCTGCATGCGCAAATGTACGTCGCGCAGCGGCGGTGAGCTGAGCACGACGAGCGTGTCTGCGCGCGCGAGAGTCGGCGCGGGAGCGCCATCGGTGAACAGAATGCCGCGCGAGGTCAACGACGCGCGGACCGCTGCGCGCACGGCATCGTTCGGTTGACGATACGCACGTGAGATCACCGTGCTGTCGTTCAGTCGCACCGTTCCCCTGACGCTGACGCGCGACGCGACAGAGTCGTACGCGACCGTGAGCGGCGCCGTAGCCGCCGAAATGGAATCGTCGCGCGCACGTGTTGTCGCAGAGACGTCGAGCCTGGGAAAACCGATGTCCGGCAGCAGTCGAGCGGTCGCGCGTGCGCCCACCCTGGCTCCAGCCTGCACGATCACACGAAAGAAATTCTCATTGAACATCAGCTCGTCAGCGCCGGCCGAGTATCCGAAATCGAGATCGTCCCAGGCCCAGCCGAAACCGAGCGGCGCGTCGGGGAATGCATCGCCTTCGGCCACCACACGTCCCACCACGCGGCGTATCCCACGCGCTGCCAGTGCGTCGGCGATCGGCGTAAACGCGTTGAGTGCACTGTCGCTGCGCATCGCGTCGCTCCACGACGGATCGCCGCGGCCGACGACGACAATATCCCCGCGAAATGTGCCGCTGCGTGTCGTACCGCGCAGCAGGATTGGCGTCTGCCACGTGTAGTCCGGGCCAAGCAACTCGAGCGCGGCCGCACCGGTGATCAACTTCTGGTTGGATGCGGGCATGAACAACTTGCCCGCATTGATCGATACAATCGTGTCGCCTACTTCGGGGTCCATGATCAGCACGCCCCAGTGCGCCATGCGGAACGTCGTGTCCTGCGTGAGCGAATCCACGAGGCGCAACAGCGCCGCTCGAGCGCTCGGCAGCGGCACATCTCCCATGGACAACTCGGCCATCGGCAACTGCACCGGGTCGATGCGTGCCGAAACCTCGGGCGCAGGCTTCGTTCGGCCCGCACAGGCTGTCAGGGAGAGCGGCAGGATCGCGATCGAGAGCAACGTCACCACTGTCGACGCGGCGCGGGGCAGCCGGCACGCATTTACACGCACGCGCGACTTCATTCTTCGTCCTCGTCCCAGGTCGCCCACAGGTGCGGTTCCTCGGCCACCACGACGCGCCGTACGCGCGCGGTCGTGTGGGCGAGACCATCGTTCACGCGTGCCGCAATCCAGCGGGCGATTTCCTCACTGGATGGAATCGCTGCGCCCTCCGCGAACTCGGGAATGTCGAGATTGAGGTTGGCGTGATCGAGCGGTTCCACCACGTGTTCATTCAGCACGCGATCGAGCACGCCCAGATCGGCCACGAAACCCGTCATCTCGTCGAGCGGTCCCGATACGGTCACGTCGCAGATGTACGTGTGTCCATGAAAGTTCGGACGGGCGCACTTGCCGAATGTGGCGAGGTTCTTCGCGTCGTCCCACTCGGGCCGCCGATAGCGATGCGCCGCGGAAAAATGCACCCGACGCGTGAGAGACAAGCGAGCCATGGGAATGGGAGACTGGCGTGAATCAGCGAAAGATCGGAATGGAAAACCCTGCCGTCACGCCCCAGTTGCTGCGCCATCCGGAGCGCTGACGCGTGTCGTCGAGCACGGCCGTGCTGTCGCTTGCTCGCGTGAAGTATGTATCGGGATACTGGAACTGGTACACGGAGTTGGTGACGTCCAGGCGCACGCTGTATCCGCTCGGCAACACTACACGAACGCCGGGTCCGAAGGTGAAGGCGAACTTCGTGCCGAAGCGATAGCCGCCGATGTCGGCCTGGGCGAAGTCGGAAACGAGTCCGATGCCCGTGCCGATCGTCGGCATGATGCCGCGCCACGACTTCTTGCCCGTGAGCGAGAGTGTGAGGCCGATGTCTGCGAGGTGATGCGTGACGTTCTGCAATCCCTGATCTCGCTCGGCGGCGGGCAACCCCGGATCGAGTACGCGTCGCTCTGAGCGCAGTGCGGAGTAGCGTGTGGTGAGCCATGCGAGGCCGCCCAGATGCAGGTCATGGCGCAATCCAAACAGCGGGCCCGGCTTGGGGCCGATGCCGCCGGCGTCCTTCGTCGCGTCCATGTAGCCCGTGAATGCCGTGAGCTGCTGCGTGGTGGGCACGTCACGAAACGGGCTTTGCGTGGGTTCCGTACCGATCAACTGCGCGTGAAGCGCCATCGGTGACAGCACGGAAGTCATGGCGGCAAGCAGGAATGCAAAACGCACTCGAGTGCGTGGAACAGCAGGCGAAAGCGGCATTACGACATCACGGGGCAAGAGGAGCGACGCGCAGATCGCGTCCGGTCATTTGAGCAGGCAGTGACAATCCCAGCATGCGGAGCGCAGTGGGCCCGACATCGCACAGCGCGCCGTCGTCGCGCAGCAGCCACTCGCCCTCAGGATCGCGAATTACGAGCGGAACGGGATTGGTGGTGTGGGCCGTGTGCGGCGAACCCGTATCGGGATCGATCATCACGTCGCAGTTGCCATGGTCGGCCGTGATGATCAGGCGCGCTCCGCCCGTCGCCGCGGCATCGAGCACGCGCGCCAGGCAGGCGTCGAGTGTTTCCACGGCACGGATGGCGGCCGGAAGTGAGCCGGTGTGTCCGACCATGTCTCCGTTGGCAAAGTTGCACAGCACAAAATCGTGCGAACGATTGGCGATCGCATCGCAGAGAATGTCGCACACGGCGGCCGCGCTCATTTCCGGCTGCAGATCATACGTTGCCACCCGGGGGCTCGGCACCATCGCACGCTCTTCACCTGTGAACGGGGAATCACCGCCACCGTTGAAGAAGTATGTCACGTGCGGATACTTCTCGGTTTCCGCGGTGCGCAACTGCTTCAGTCCGGCGTTGGCGATCACCTCGCCCACGAGGTTCTCCATGGACTGCGGGGCAAAGGCCACGGGAAACGCGAACGCATCATCGTACTGCGTCATCGTGACTACATGCACCGCCGGCCGACGCCCCACATCGAAACCGACAAAATCGGGATCGGTAAGTGCTCGCAGCCACTGGCGCATGCGGTCCGACCGGAAGTTTGCACAGATGACGACATCGCCGTCGCGCATTGGGGCCACCGGGGCGCCGTGTTCGCCGATGAGCACATGCGGTGGCAAAAACTCGTCGCTCGTGCCGGACGCGTAGGCCGTCTCCAGCAACGCCATTGCATCGCGGGTGGTCTCGCCGCGTCCATGCACCGCCGCGTAATACCACGCGCCGGTTCGCTCCCAGCGCGAATCGCGATCCATGCCGAAATAGCGTCCCGAAATCGAGGCGAGCTGCGCGCGTCCGTCCATCACGCCGAGCGTATCGCGCAGAAACTCCAATCCGGACGTAGGCGGGGTGTCGCGGCCGTCCAGAAACGCGTGCAAAGCAACGCGCGGCACACGCTCGCGTGTGCAGAGATCCACGAGCGCGAAGAGATGCTGGTCGAGTGCGTGCACACCGCCGTTGCCGAGCAGGGAAACGAGGTGGACCGTCCCGCCCGAAGTGCGAGCCTGTGCGCATGCCCGTCGAAGCGCTTCGTTTTCGAAGAACGCGCCGACTTCGATCGACGCACCGATGCGCACGAGGTCCTGCATCACCACACGTCCCGCACCGAGATTCAAATGCCCCACTTCGCTATTGCCCATCTGTCCGGCTGGCAAGCCAACCGAAGGCCCGGACGCGGACAGCAGCGTGCGCGTGGGCGAATCCCAGAGCGCGTCCCAGACCGGGGTGTTCGCCAGCGCGATCGCGTTGGCATCGCTCGATTCGCGGTGCCCCCAGCCGTCGAGAATGATCAGGGCCACAGGGCGGGAAACGGTCGCGGTCATCCTTGCTCGGTGCAGGACATTGGATACGTTTGCGGGTACGGTTTCGATGAACGGGGCGTGGCGCCGCGACACGAACGACGTGGTCGCGCTGCTGTCATGCGCGCGAAATGTACCCTCCACGCACAGCCACTCCAACCGATGTCATCACTCGCCGTCGGAACACAATGCGCACTCGCACGGAGCCTGCATCAGGTCCGGCGACGCAGTCGTGGCTCGCTCGCGCTGATGCTGCTGGTCACGTGTTCCCTGTCGGCGCAGTCGCCGCGCCGTGGGGATCGTGTGACGGTGCGCTCGGGGACGGCACTGCGCGGCACGCCTGGTGGAGCGGTCATTGGAGTGTCCAGCCGTGAGATCACGGGAACGGTGGAATCGGCGCAATCCACCTTTGTGCGGATTCTGGTGGAAGGACACGTGACGGCCGCTCACGTGCGCCTCACGGCCGATCGCTCGCGCGGGGAAGTGCTGCGTGCCAATGGCACCACGTTGCGAAGCACCGCCTCTTCCTCCGGCGCTGCAGTCGCGGAGCTCCGATCTGGCACTTATGTGTTCCCTCCGCAGGCGGGAGCGCGATTTCCGCAGGGACGTGATGTGACGTTCTACCGCGCCCGCCGCTCGCTGTGGGTGGACGTCTCGCGCCTGGCATCGCGGAGTATCGCGGCAGCGCCGCAGTCGACTCCCACCCCCGAGCGCCAGCCAGTTGTTCGCGGTTCGACCGCGG
>JBGTFN010000394.1:0-13605 GCA_041747275.1 Gemmatimonadaceae bacterium
GCCTACGCCAACGGTTTGCAGTGGCTGCGGTGGGCCATCACCAGACACGTCGGGTTCGGGCACCCCCACTTCACCGCTGGGAAGGCCCATGTACGAGAGCCGTTCCTCCGAGCTGCGTTGCACCGGTTCAGGTTCCGGCGCGAGGTAGCGTGCAGAGGTGGTCGCATCCGTCATCTCGAGTGATTTGACGTACTGCATGGACGACACGACAACCACGGCGCTGACAATACCGAGATGCAGCGACATGCCGAGTGCCGTGTAGATCGTGTGCCACACGGCAATGGTTCGTCCGGACTCGAGCAGCGTGAGGCGTCGAGTCGGGGGGCGCGCCGGGAGCGCGTTGGGCGAAGGACGAACGGTAGACATAGGTCTCGTTCCAGACGTCGGCGGGAGGGGGACTGCGAACCGCGCCTGTCTAAACGAACTGCGTTTTTGGCTTAAAGGCAAGCAGGCTGGGACGAAGCGCGCGCTAGCGGGGAGGCTTCGAGGTGATGGGCGGCTTTCTCGGGCTCTGGATCCCAGTGACGGTGCCCGTGCCCGCCGTTTCGCCGGCGCGGCTCCAGCCGCAGGTGGTGAAGTCGCCGACCTCGACATCGGCGAACGTTTTCTCCGAGACTCGGCAGGTGCTGCCGTCGTCGGCGACGAGTACGTGAGTGTCGGACTTGGCAGCCACGTACTTTTTCGCGACGGAGTAACCGCCAGGGAGGGGGATGCAGGCGGTGGAGAGCACGGCGAAGGCGGCCATCGTTGCCAACGAAACAAACGATCTGGCCACGGATCCTGCGACGCGCACTGTGGTTGCCATTGTGTCCACCGATTGGTTGGCGTGGAGTCCGAACATACACCGCGGACACGCGCAGGATCGGTGACACCCGTGCGTACCGGCATCCCTACGATCGCGAGCGGTGTGCATGTCCACCTCGATCGCCCGCACGGGCACCGGTCCGCTATGCCATTCAGCTGCACTGCTTTCGCCATGTGTATGCCTCCCCGGCTCGATGTGCTCGTCTTGACCGTGGCCTACGCCGCGCTCGCGCCCGTTGCTCATGCGCAGGAGGCGATACCGCATCGCGTGCCCCTGCTGCACCCCGAACTTCTGCAGCAGGTGACGGAGCGGGAACGTTCCTTCGCTCGCAGCATGGCCGACCGCGATTTCGCGGCGTTCACGCATCAGCTGTCACAGACGCCGTATTCTTCAACGGCACGCAGCCGCTGGCGGGGCGACAGGCGGTGCTGGACGCGTGGCGCGGCTTCTTTGCGGGCGCCGATGCGCCTTTCTCGTGGGAGCCCGTGACGGTCGTGGTGATCGGCGTTGGCACGCTCGCCTACAGCAGCGGACCGGTGACGGATCAGCAGGCCACGGTGATCGCCGAGTTCAACTCCATGTGGCGCCGCGAATCGGACGGGGTTTGGCGCCTTGTGTTCGACAAGCGCGCGCCGGTGCGTCGGTGCGGGGCCACTCCACTCACCGCATCCGCAGCCCCACACTGACTGGCACGAAGTTGCTCCTCGGCGCCTCGCCTACGCGTTGAACGCGTGTTTCGACGAAGAACACCATGCGCGAGATTGGCGCCTCCAAGCCGACGCCGAGATGCATGCCGTTCGCCCGGCTCGTGATCGTTTCGGAGAAGGCTGGCTGGTCCAAAAAAACGGGCCAGTCGACCGCGCTGCGGAACCAGTAGCTGCCAAGCCCCGCCAGCATGTACGGGCGAACCGCCCAATCCAGGTTGGGCGGGCGAATGCCGACGCTCACGGCGCCGGAGATCAAGCCGCGGCGGAAGTTTATCTGAGCGACCTCGCGGTCGTCGGCAGCCGTAATCTGCTGCTGCCCTCCGCCGAGCGACTGGTAGGTGGCGTCCACTCCCCGATCAAACAACCAAATGTCGGGCGGCAAAGAAGGTCGGCTGGAGCGCCTTTGTTGAGCTGCACCGCGCTCACAGCCGCCTCCAGACTTGACGAAGACCGATGAAATGCACGATTCCAAAGACAAAACAGATGCCTGAACTCCAGAGCCAGAATGCCGCGCTGTTGTCGGGGAAATACGGGGTAAGTACTGGAAAGGCCAATGCACGCAATAAATAGACGCCTGTAATTGCACACAGAGCCAACCGCACGAACGGTAGCTTGCGGATTACACCCGCACCGGAAAGTGCGAATAGTGACCAGACAGACAAAACAGCAGCAATGACGAGAGTAACGACCGTGGGATACCAGTGACCGTTTGATGCCATTTGCGCCATCTGCTCACCCGCGCCCAAAAAGCGATACCACGGTGCCCCAAAAGCGATGCAGCCAAGATGGAGCAAGGCAGCCAGCGCACTGAGCGCGGCACCAGCAATCAGAAATGGGTTGCGGGAATCAGCCATTGTTTTGTGCAGCCCAACGTTTGAGTTCGGCTGCGGGCGAAGCAGACAGAATGCGAGCGTAGCGAGCCTCCAGATATCGCCGACTTGAGGAAGTCAGCAGCCAATCAGGTTGCGTGGCGTCGTTGTGAGCCAGCCTGCTGGCACCCTACGATCTCGGCGTTATCCGAATGCCCGATCGTGTCCCAGGGCCCGACGCAGCAGCCCGAGCTGCCCGGCGTGGTAGCTCTGGTGAAACGTGATGAAGTGGAGGAAGCTACGCACATCACCCCCAAGCCCGGGGGGCGCCGGACGCGCGAGCAGCTCAGCTGATGCCCGACCCAACGCTTCATCAAGAAGCGGACCCTGCCGAACGAGGGCGTCGCGCAGGATCTCGAAGTCGACCGCATCCTCGGCCGCCACACCAAGCGGAGGCGCACCGGGAGCGTAGCGGGAGAGTTCTTCGGCGGACGGCTCGGCAGGCGTTTCGAGCAGCGCTAGAATGGACGCATTCACGTGCGTCACATGCCCGAGCACCCAGTTCATCCCGTTCAGTCCCGGAATGGATGCGCGGATGCTTTCTTCATGGGTGATGCCCGCGACGGCGGCTTCGGTGACCTCGCGGATCAGGGCTGCCAGCGAACGCAGCGCGGTGATGTCCGTCATCGTGTCGGCAGAAGCGTGCGCCGCGTTCGACGGCCCCGATTGCTCCGGCATGTCGGTAGTCTCCGCCCAAGTGGTGTCCACGTCATGAAACGGCGGCTCTGCTACCAACGCCGCGCATCGTCGACTACTGTCCCGCGAGAAGATTCAGCACATTGCCTTCGGGATCGCAGACTTCGGTCCAGTACAAACTGTCAAAGCCTGGCACAAGCTTGGGATCCGGCAAGTCGATGCCCAGTGCCCGGAGACGCCGGCATTCGCTGTCGATGTCCTCGATACGCAGCGAGACAGCGACCTTACCGACACTGTCCGGCTTGTCGATCACCTGAAGCAGCACCGTGGGAGTCACGTCCCACTCGCGACAGCTTGGAACGGGCGTCCGATCGAACGGCCGACCGAGTGCGTTCGTCCACCAATCGACCACGGGCGCATGCGATGCGGCGTTGATGGTGAGAAAGACTTTGTCGACTCGCAGTGACATGTGACCTTCCACATCGATGCTATGAAAACGTAGACCGACCGCAGCGCAGTACTGCCGAGACTGATGCTCTGCTTGACATACTATCACCCGATCAACAGTCGTTCGTTCCGCACCGTGTACAATTGCGGCGTTCGCTCCTGGCGTTCCGCACACCGAGGCTCGTGGAAGGTCAGATTGATAGCAACCGACGCACGATCTACGGTGTTGATTCCGGCAAACGCGTGCGTGATGAAGCCACGAACGCATGATCTTCCGCCACACGCATCGAGTGCACCGATTCGCTGGCAGGCTGCGTTCGGATCAGGATAGTGCGTCCAAGTCCCTGACATAGGCGTTGCGGTCGAAGGGACGCCGTTCTTTCATCACGCGAGCGGTCTCGCGCGCGAGTACCGCGGTCACCCGCACCATGGAGGTCGAATCGGATACCCCCGCCGCGCGCAGTCGCTCGAACGCCGCGCTCACCTCTGGCCAGTCGCCACTGCTACGCTGACGGCGCACTAGCTCACGCGCGCGCTTATTCGACCGCGCCTCTTTCCATCGCCTCGCAAGGGTCTCCAGGAGTGATGTCATCGCGCGTCCCTACATAAACGCGCGAAAGAACGCCTGCGCGAACACGGATAGTTGCACCTGCGCCGAGTCGAGAGGATTGCCCCACCACAGCCCTTCACTGTTCGCGAGCAGGATGAGTGTCAGGTTCTGGGCGGGCACCTTGAGATACAGCGCGGAGTATGCGTCTTCCCACCATCCCGAATGCCAGCGCAGCTCGTGTCCGTCGTATCGTTGCGCATACCAGCCGAGCGCATAGTGGCGGGGATCACCGGATGGCAGATCGTTGCCGAGTAAATCACTGCTGCGATTATCACCGTCGATCGTGTGCGCGGGCTGCATCATGATGGCGTAGGATGCCGGTGAGATCAGTCCGCCGCGGTCGAGCGCGATATCGAACTTCGCCAGATCCATTGCGGTTGCAATCACTCCGCCGGCGGCGCCATCGCCCTGCGGCGGTGGCTGTTCGGAGCGCACAACACGTCCAGCGCTGTCAATGCGATATGGTGGCGCGAGTGCACCCGCCAGATCTGCACGAAGCGGAAGGTCACGATGCTGTCGTGCGGACTGCTGCATTCCTGCGGGTCGAAACACATGCTGCTCTGTCAGCTGCGAAAACGGCGTACCGGCGGCGTCCTGCATTGGGCGTGACGCCCACGAATACAGCACGGGATTGTAGGAGAACCGCTCGCCTGGCGTGCCGATGGCCGTGTGCGTCAGCAGATGGCGCAGTGTTTGCTGCGGCGGATCGCAGCGCAATCCGCGTGCGAAGATCGATGGCTGTTCGCTGAAGTCGGCGCAGAAGTCCGCCCATTGGCTGTACTGCGCCATCGGTCGGTCGAGGTCGAGCACGCCTTGCTCTACGAGACGCAGTGCGACCACCGCGGAGATGGGTTTGGTGACGGACGCGATGTTGAATGGTGTCTCGGGCGTCGCGGGGATCTGCCGTTCGACGTTGGCGTAGCCGAAGCCTTGCGCAAAGATGACCTTGCCGTCCTTGAGGACGACGGCGGACAGGCCCGGAATCTGCGCGGCAAGGCGCAGCGAATCGAGTGTCGTGGAGAACGACGCCAAGTCAGATCCGGTTGATTGCGCGGGAGCTTCGGAGCGAACGGGGCCGCACGAGGTCATGAGGCTCGCGTACAACACGAACGTGAAGGCAGATTGAGCAATGACTCGATAGATCATCGGCGATCTCGGCAAGGCGACAGGATGGGTGGGAAGAACACGCACCATCTTTGAGAAAGGATGCGACTCATGACGCTTGTTGCAAAGTGGATGGCGTTCTCATGTTTCGGTTTGGTTCTGACGGGCACCTCCGCCAGCGCTCAGTCTCGCGCGCTGAGCTGCGCCGTTGAGGTCGCACCTTCCGATAGTGGCTCCGGCCGGATTGGCGACGTTGCCGTGGGACCTGGAAATCGGCTGGCGTGGACGGACGGGCGACCCGGACAAGTCATGGTTCGGGACGCGAAAGGTCGCGTTCGGGCGATCGGTCGGAGCGGCGCCGGCCCTGCCGAGTTCCGGGCGATCGCGAGCCTAGGCTGGTGGCGCGACACCCTCTGGGTGGGTGACGCATCGGTGCCGCGCGTGCAGTTCTTCAGTGATAGCGGTGCCTATCTGTACGGTATCACTGCGACAACTCGCGCCGCGTGGGCACCACGTCCGGGTGGTGACCTTGTCGGCTTTGCGCCGAGGCGACTGTCCGGCGATGCCCCATCTTCGGTGTTGCGTCATTCACCGGCTGGGGCGGCAACTGTTGCACTCTTTCCACTCGTACCCGCGCCGCGCGTGATGCTTCCGAACAGCGGGCCCAGGGGCAATCCACAGCCGTTTGCTGCAGAGACTGTGGTGGGCGCGAGTCCGGACCACTCCCGGTTCTGCGCGGCCCGACCGACTGGCGGCACATGGCAGGTCGACTGCGTTGACGACAGCGGGAATCAGCTGATGCGAACAACAGTTTCGCCAGCTGGCCGCGCACTGACCGATGCGCTGTTCGATTCGATGGTGGTGATTTTTTCGCAAGGCCGAGATGAGGCCGAGGTGCGGCGGCGTTTGTCACGCCCCGCTCTGCTGCCTGCGATCAACAGTCTTCTGGTGGCCAACACCGGTGAGGTCTGGCTGCAGCGCACGCATCGGTTCGAGCGAGCGGCGATCTGGCTGCCGATTGCACGAGACGGCAAACCGAGGCAACAGGTGAATGCAGCACCGCTGACGCGACTGCTGCTCGTCGCTGCGGACTCGGCCTGGGGTGTACGTGCGGACGAGGATGGTCTCGAGTCGCTGCTTCGGTGTGCGGTACACACTTCATGAGGTGCGATATGAACGGCACGGGTCGGCATTGGTTCATGCTTCTGGGCGCGCTGTGCTGCCTCGTGCTGCTGGCGCCGCAGCATTCGTCGGCGATGCACAGCACGCATGTGAGCGAAACGCGCATCGACTACCCGGAACGACCCGTCCGCGAGTTCCTCAAGCTGCACTTTGCCGGTGCGCGCACGTTCAATGCAACGGGGCTCGACGGGAAAGAACGGCTACTCACACGGCGGTTCCGGTCGGGGCTGTACAAGTTTTTCGGAAGTGCCGCGCAGTCGAATGGCGCCGTGCCGCTTGTCGCTGACCCATTCACCGGGAGTCAGGGCGCGACAACCTACGTGCTCGGCAAACCGAAGGTGCGCGGCGAGCGCGCGTGGATGCCGGTGAACTTCTCTGAAGGCAGCGATACGTGGACCATCACGTACCTGCTGCGCCGTGATCAGGAGCGGAATGATGATCGCTGGCGCATTGACGACATTCAGGATGTGCGTGGCATGCTGCTGTCGGAAGTGCTAAAGAGGTAGCCGCAGCAGCGTCCGCTGTTGTTGCTGACCGGTGCACTCGCCATTCTTCATGCATGACAACAGCACTCATCACGCCACTGCAACGAAAACTCCTCACGTGGGGAGCCATCGTCATTGCGCTTGGCGTTGGTGCGGCCGTGAGCATCATGCTGCTGCGCGGCGCGCTGGGCGGATTGCCGTTTGGTCAGCGCGCGGAGCCACTGATGACGCAGGAGGTCGTGGTCGAACGACTGCAGGCAGTCGCAAAGCTCGTTGCCTCGGAGATGACACTGCGCGATGTGGTGACATACGAGCAAACGCAGTTTCGGTCCACCAAGCGAACGCTGCTCGTTGTCACGGCGCGCGTGAGCGCGGGCATCGATCTTCGAACCAACACCAACGTGAGCATCGACTCCGTGGCAAAACGCATCACCATTTCGCTGCCCCCTGCGCAGATCATGAGTATCGACGTGGTCAACATGCGGACCTACAATGAGCGCGCCGGTCTCTGGAATCCATTCGACGCCAGTGACCGCGATGTGATCCAGCGACGTATTCGCGCGCAGTTCGTGCAAACAGCGGGTCAATCCGGCATTCTCGAGCACGCCGACCAGAGTGCGGCGCGAGTGCTCACGGAGCTTCTCGCCCGCGACGGCTTCACGGTGGAGATCAAGCGGCCGCCCGTGGTGCGCGTGCCGACGGGTTGACGGGCGATGGCGACGCGCTGTACGGGAGCATCGTCGGACAAGGCGAGGCGCGGGTGACGGCCGCTATTCAGCGACCCCGAAAGTGCGACGCCTACATGAGTTGCAGCGCCGCGACGACGTGCGGATGCCGCTCGCCGCAGATTGCTCCAATCGCCACCGTCCTGTTCGGCGACCTATCGACCTAGGACGACATCGATGGACGCGGGGCGGATTCCCAGGCCAGGTTGCTTGTCAGCGGCACACATACGACCGTCGGCAGCCGACTCCGGTTCAGCGGATTGCCTTGAACACCACGAGGGGCCGATGACATGCTGGCCCGGATCCGCCAGGCACGGGTAGGTCCGCCCACCAGATCTCGCCTTGGACGAGTTCTACCATTCGCACCGCTGCAAGACTTGTGGGCCGCCGCGCGCACGAAGGGATCGCGATCCGCGTCCAACTGGTCCACGACCTGATTCATCGCCGCGGTGACTTCCTCAGGCGCATGACGGCTCAGATACTCGGCCACGGCCTCTGCATACAGCTGGCTACGCGATTTGCGCGAACGCTTAGCGTGGCGTTCCGCCGCACGAAACACGGCGTCCGGAAGGGAGATCGCAGTCTTCACCCTTAGTATAACCGTCCCACGGGCCGCCGCAGGTCGACGTGAAGGCGAGGCTCGCCGTACGCCAATGAGGTCGAACAATCGAACTCGCCGTGCCGCCACCTAACTACACCGCTGTCCACGGCGCGCACTCACGTTGAATGCCAGCACCGCCTGCTGAGCCCACGCGCTCTCACGAATCCGTCGTGCCGCTGTAAGGCCCTCCAGTCCCGGGGTGCCGATGTCGAGCACCATGAGCCCCGGAGCATCCTTCGCGATCGACCGCTGATGGTCACGTCGGCCAGGATGGGGGCGTTGGGATTGTCCCAGTCCCAAATGTCGTGATGAATGGTCTGGAAATGCCATACGGGCCTGCCGGTGCGCGCGTCGAGCGTGAGGATGCTGGTGGAGAAGAGGTTGTCGCCCGCGAGCGTTGCGTTCTTGCTCACGCTGTGCGTATACGCCTACTTTCTACGCGAGACACCCCAAATGAAGGCCTCTCTCTGCACCTGACAAACCGCGATGATTGCTCCAGCCCTTTTTCTCTCGAGGGTCGCGCGCTTTGGCGCGATCTTTGTGGTGTCCTCCGTGGCTGCCTGCGGGTCGAATGGAGAACCGCGCTCGGACGCCAACCTCGATGGCGCTACTCCGGCCGTGGTCCTGCCGGACACGTCGTACGGTGCCGCGGCGCTCGTCGCACGGTCGGAGTGGTGTCTGAATCACGGGTGCGTAGCGGAGCCGATCATCCCGATGGACTCCGGAGGATTCAACCACCCATTCAGCCTTCCGCAAGCGGAGCAGGCAGCGGTCGAGGCGCAGACGCGCGACACGCTGCTGGTTGGAGCGGGGCTCATGTTATGGAAAGCCGGTCACACGGAAGGGCCGGAGACGCAAGCGTCACTCGTGTCGTTTGTGCGCGGAATCGTGGGTGACTGCCCAGCGGGCGTGCGGCATGTCGAGTCCACGTACAAAGCCGCGGCCTCCGGGGTCATGACGTCGCAGTTCGTCAGGTGCGGCGGGTGGGCGGTGCGTACCGGCCAGCTGCCGAACGGCTTCTACGTATCGGTAGATCGCGCGCCGTAATCGCGGACCGAGACGGTCAATAGGCGCATTGTACAGACGAAATCGTGCCGCCGCCGGCCCTGAGTGTGATGTTCCTCGTTGAACCGAGAGGACAAGGTGATGCACGCTGGCAACAGAGCATGTGGCAGTTACGCAACAAGTTCGCCATTTTACTTGAGTTGCTAGTGGTACGGTTATTGCGTGATAGACTGGCAGAGCATCTTTTTGTCAATCACAGCAAGCGCCGAGGTGCGCATCACTATGAAACTCTCTCTCCTTTCCTGCCTGTCCGCTGCAGCGTTGCTATCGTTGCCGCTCAGTGCAGCACATGCCGACTTGATCCTTGCCGGACCGAATCCGGTCAGCGGAACTGGCATTGGTTCCGTCAACACACTTCTGACGATACAGGGCCAAGGTAACGCGACGATGGAAGCTGGATGCGTCTCTTTTGGCGGCGTTATCGGAACGTCTTTCAGCGGGGGCACATGCGTTGGATCTAGTGGGGATGTGAAGACCGGTGCCTCGCAGACCCAGACGCGCACGCTGCTCGAGACGGGCGTCACCAGCGCAGCGAACTTTGGCATCATCTTCAACGCGGCGGAGCCAGGCGGCGACGCGATCACGCTCGAGTCACTGAACGTGGTGTTTTACTCGAGCACCGGCACAGTGCTGTTCCAGGCCTCCACCGTTGAGTCGTTCGTCTTCCCGATGACCAACACCGGCACCGGCAACTCGGGCTTTCTGTTCGTCCTGAACGCGGCGCAGCAGGCGTCGGCAACGGCAGCTGGGGCATTCAACAGCTCCTCCAACGTGATTGGCCTCAGCGCCTCGGCGTCTCAAGCGACCGGCGGTAACGAGACGTTCTTCGTCGGCAACACAGGTGGTATGGATTTCGTCGTTGTTCCCGAGCCGTCGACATTCGCCCTTCTGGGCGCCGGTCTGATGGGTATGTTCGGCTTCGCGCGCTCTCGCCGTCGGGCCTGAGCGAGCACAGATGACCGGGCCCCCAGAGTTCCGGTGGCCCGGTCTCATCAGGCGTTCTCGCCGTAGGAAAACGTGCTGCGCTCCGCGAAGGAGCACGGCACGTTTTGTTATCTGCTCCGGACCCGCGCACTCGGTCCACGGGTAGAGCTGGAGTCCGCGCCGTACCGGAAAGAATCCCGCTTCGTGCGGCTCGCACTCTTCGACCAATGCCAGGCCGCAGGCATGCTCACGTGGCCGCACTCGGGGTTCCACGTCCATACGGCCGTCTGGGTGCCTGAAGACGATCGCGCCTTCGCCACCCGGCCTGCTCGCCTTCCGGAGCGACGGTACCGAACTCGGGACGGCCGTGGCCGATGGCGCGCGCCACCGCCTTTCCGTCGGCGCGCTGGCCGGCAACGCCGTGCGCGAGCATGCGCTGTTGCTTCGGGTGCAGCAGGGATTTTAGCGCGGCGAGTTTTGAGTCGGCAGGCGAGGGCGCTCGCCGACCACCACCCTTCCGCCCTTCATCACCCACACCACGTGGTTGATGACGACATCGATGTCGCGCAACGGATCGCCTTCGACGGCCACGATGTCGGCGAGATACCCTGGTGCGATACGTCCAAGTTTGTCTTCCATGCGCAGCAGCTCCGCCGCGTTGGTCGTCGCCGTTGCGAGCGCCTGTGCGGCGGTCATCCCCGCCTTGACGAACCAGCCAAGTTCGCGCGTGTTCTCGCCGTGCATCCAATACACGGCATCCGATCCCATCGCGAACCTCACGCCGGCGGCGTGCGCGCGTCGGGCCGATTCGAGATTGAGCACCCGGAATGAATCGAGTGCGGCCACCTGTGCAGTCGTGTAGCCGAACAGTGCGGCGTTCTCCGCATAGAAGCGATTGTGATCGATGGTCGGCACATACATCGTGCCCCGCTGTCTCCACTCCGCCAGCGTCGCCTCGCTCAGGCCGGCCGGATGCTCCACCGATTCGGCGCCGGCGCGCACGGCGTCGCGGCCCCCCGCATCGCCGTACGAGTGAATCGCGATCGGCTTGCCGAAGGCATGCGCCGTTTCCACCGCGACGCGCATCTCCATGGCCGTGAACGTCTGCGTGCTCGTGACGTTCTGAAAGCTCCCCGTCGATCCGTACATCTTGATCCAATCGGCACCGGCACCCACTTGCGCCTCGATCGCCGCCTTGATGTCGAGCGTGTCCCAGACGCGTCCGCGTGCGGCGGCCGATGGTGCACCCGCGCGCGATTCCGCTTGCGGTGCCGCTTGCAGTTTGGAGAGGCCGTATCCGGAGACGACCATCCGCGGCCCGATCATCGCGCCACGCGCGATAGCGTCACGCATGGCGATATCCGCATAGTTGGACGCGCCGAGGTCACGCACCGTCGTCACTCCCGTCTCGAGCGTCCGTCGCGCATTCTCGGCCGCCGCCGTAACCACCGAATCACGACTGCGCGGCCCTGTGGTGGTTGGGGCATTCTTGTCTCGCCAGTACGTCATGTGCGTGTGCACATCGATGAGACCGGGAATGGCGGTGAAGCGGCGCAGATCGATGATCGTCGCACCACGCGGCACCGGCGCGCCCGCGTGTTGCACACGCACGATGGTATCCGCGTGCACCAGAATCACGACGTCGCGTTGCGTGCGTCCGGTGGCATCGGCGAGGGCCCCGAAGCGAAGGGCGGTGATGCCGCCGGGTTGCCGTACCAGCGTCCCGAGCGGGGGTACGATGAGTCCGGCCGACGCCGCCGTCATGACACCGCCGACAGCAGCCGTGAGGGCAATCAGAAGGACGGCGCGCATGCGTGCTCTCCGGTGAAACGGTAGTGGGCTGGTGCGGCCACACCAGTAGCGGGTGTGAGGGTGTACCTTCAGCTGTTGGCCAATGCTGACAATGGCCTCATGAAGCAGGCGCCCGTATACTTGCCAGCGAAATCCCTTCGTACATTAACGGACCGGCGAAATGCATGACACGGCGCTTGGGCGGCTCACGACGGCACTGTCCGACAGATATCGCCTCGATCGTGAGCTCGGCGCCGGCGGCATGGCCACCGTCTACCTCGCATCGGATGGGTGTGTCTAACGCTTCCCGCTCTGCCGGAGGATCGCTTAACAATGCAGCAGGCGAACGCGGTGAGCCAGCCGCCTTCCTTGCGCCGCCCAGTCCGCAGCAGCGAGTGTGTCCGGCAATCGCGCAAAATGCTGCGCCAAGCCGACGACGGCACCACGATACGCTTGCTGCGTCTTCGGGGCGAACCCGCGCACCCGCATGTCTTCGCCCATCCGGTCGGTGAGCGTCTGCATCTGAACCTCCGTCTGCGGGAAAGGAAGGACCTGCTCCCGCGAGACGTTACCGATGTCGGACTGCACACAAACGGACGCCCCCCCCCGGACAGGGAACCGTCCTCAACAACAACTACCGCGCAGCGGTTTAGTTCAACGCCAACTAGTGGCCCGTAGTTGAGGTTCGGATAGCACAAAGGCGCGTGCGGCGCGCGCCGCGCAAGGCGCGGGAGGGCGCGTAGGAAACCGACCGTGATGCGGGCAACGCAAGCGAGCCCGCGTCCATTCCGGATTTTTTCGACTTTCAGCAGCGCAACCGGACCTTCGAACGCCTCGAGGCCTTTGCGCCCGCGGAGGCGAGTCTGCAACTGAGCACCGGCGATGCGGAACGTGTTGTCGCGCTCAACGTCACCGATGGTTGGTTCGCGACGCTTGGCGTCCCGCTCACGCTCGGCCGCGGCTTCACCACCGATGAGGGACGCATCGACGGCCCACGGCGCGTCGTGATCAGCGAAGAGCTCTGGACGTCGCACCTCGAACGCAGCCCGTCTGTCATCGGCGCAACGCTGCGCCTGGATGACGTCGAGTGGCAGGTGGTGGGCGTTGCCGCGAGCGGTGCACACTTCGGCGCATTGCAACTGCTGCGCGCCGCGAACTATCAGCGCGGCTTCGCCGATCGTGGCGGACGACCTCGCGTGGATGTGTGGATGCCGCTGCGACCGAGCCCCGAGGCCTCGCGCGACAATCATCCGGTCTTCGTGCTTGGAAGGCTGCAGGCTGGCAGCACGTTGGCCGACGCGCGGCTCGAGATGGAGCGCATTGCCGGTGAGCTGGAGCGCGAGTATCCGCAGGCCAACAACGCGCGTGGCGTGAATGTCGAGGCGTTCACCGACGTGGTGTTCTTCGAAGCCCGCCAGCCGCTGATGCTGCTCACGACCGCAGTGTGTCTTGTGCTGTTGGTCGCGTGCGTCAACGTCGCCAACCTGACAATGGCGCGGGCGACAAACCGCGCCCGTGAGGTCAACGTGCGCACCGCGCTCGGCGCGACGTCCGGTCGGCTCACGTCGCAGTTCATCGCCGAAAGCGCGGTACTCGTAGGCGCGGGGCTTGCGCTCGGCATGGTGCTCGCGACACTCACCGCCAGTTTCCTGCG
>JBGTFN010000395.1:0-16473 GCA_041747275.1 Gemmatimonadaceae bacterium
GCGCGGATGCGCGCGCAGTGCGAGTTGCACCGAGGAGTCGAGCGAGAGCGCAGGCTCCACTCCCTGCGCCGCGGCTGGTGCGGAGAGCACAGCCAGTAGCGCGAGGGCGCGAAGCCAGGCATCCGCGCGAGTGCGGAACGGCATGGCAGTTCGGAGGATGGGAGTCCGCGTCGGTCGTGGCGTTCACCGACGACGTCGCGGGCTGTCAGGGCAGCAGTCGTGGCCGCGTGCGGCGCACGAGAGACTCAGCGCGATGGCGGAGCGCGGGGACTGACGGAGGTGTGTCGTCGCTCAGGAGGAGGTGCCTGGCTTCCTGCGTGTGGTGTGTCTTTCTCGACCGCTGCGTTTGACGAGAGCGCGAGAGCGCGAGGCTGAGTGAAGAGGTACGCCACCAGTTCAACGCGTGACTTGAGCCCGGGGTCCACGATCGCGTGCACGTGACCGTGCTGGTGATCGGGCTGGGTGAGCTCTGGCTGCAGGGGCTCCGACGAGAGCTCTGGCGGCTCGCGGTGCCGGTGCTGATCGTGGTGCTGATCGTGGTGCTGCTCGTGGTGCTGATCGTGGTGCCGATCGTGGTGCTGATCGTGGTGCCGATCGTGGTGCTGATCGTGGTGCTGATCGTGGTGCCGATCGTGATGTTCAGCATGCTGTTGTTGCACATGTGCTTCGGGCTGCTGCACCGAAGCATGGTGTTGGGCCTCATGCGCATGGGCGACGCCGTGCGCGAGTGCGTCGACAGACTGGCCAAGTCCCGCCAGGAGCGACGTCGCAATGACGATCGGTCGGATCAGCGCGCGAAGGCTCATAATCGAAAGTCTAGGGGAAGTCGCCAAATCGCGCCATGCGGTGAGCGAACTGCCCTAGCCTATCGTCAACTTGGCATGGCACTTCGTATCTTCTAGCAGGCTGCCATCTCCACGTGCGCGACGGCGTGCCTTCGCCAACGGCTTCTGCACGACGCGCGAACGCTGGACCGGGGTGACTCCGTCCTGCCACCGACGTCCGTGCCGCTCACCATCCGCGTGTTCCTGGCGCGTCCACATGTCGTGCGCGAGGGACGCGAATGGGGTTCGGTAGTTGATTTTCTCAAGCGGAACGCACGGTTCTTGAGCCACGGATACTGTCCGGACTGCATGCAGCGCTTTCTGGTGAGAGAGGGACTGGTTGAGTAGCCTGCTCGCCCAGAAGGGCTTCGTCAGGAATGGCTCTTCCTTACTGGGAGTAGGGCCGATGCCTGAGTGTGCCGGCGTAGCGCCACTCCACAGCCGCGATGGCAGCGATCAGCAGCGCCTCCGCGCCGAAGTACACGAAGGCCATCCACGTCGGTGCATCGGCCACCAACGCCAGTAACACCCAGGTCAGAAGGACATACATCGTGTTGAGCAGGGCTAGCAGTTGCAGGAATCGCCACCAGACAACCGGCTTCAGCAGGTACACGCCCAGCGAATAGCAGAACAGGAGCAGCGCGGTTCCGGCGAGGAATCGAAGTTGCCCAGTACCTACACCCAGGGTCGCGGTGAACCGGGGGAGCACGATACCGAGCGTCGTCGCGGTCAGGAGCGCGCCTGCTGCATCCGTCGCAAACACCCTGCGCGGGGACCAGCGTTGCACTAGCGTTGAGAAGTGCGTGAGCCGCATTCTGGGGGAGTGTCCATGTCTGCTGTCTGCCTGCGACTCGAACGGGAGCCGGCGAACACAAATGAAGTGATGGAGGCTCTACCGAATCGGGGCAAGTTCAACCTTTTTCCAGTTTGCTCACCTCCTCATTTCGCATCGCCCAAAGTATGCAGACAGAAGTTGACATCACCGCCAAAGCCTATGCTGAAGAAAGCATCGAAATCGATGCCCCTCCCGGAAAGGTTTTTCGGCTTTTAAGTGACATTCCCGATTGGCCGCACTGGCAGGCCGCAGTTGAATGGACTGAAATAGACGGACCAGCAGTAGCCGGTAAGCCCTTTCGCTGGAAAGCTGCCGGCATAAGAATAGAATCGAAGTTGCATACTCTCACTCCGAGTACAGAGATCGGCTGGACCGGCCGGATTTTCTGGATCACCGCAGTGCACAACTGGTATTTGGAAGAAACTGCTGCCGGAACCAGAGTGACAGTCAAAGAGCACTTGAAAGGCTTTGGAAGCGGTATGATGAAGACGTCGCTGCAGGAAGGAATGCGCAAAAACCTGCGGGAACTGAAAGCTGCCGCTGAAAAAACGTGAGAATGTTCGACGAAGGTAACTGCGACGCCGATCGCGCCCGCGACAGCCGTAGCAGAGCCGATTCGCACGCTCAGTTGGTGCGAACCCGCGTGCTTACCCACACATCACGCCCTCCGAGTCCCCCCGCTCGCGCCTGCGAATCAAAGTAGAGCGTCATTCCGTCGTCAGAAATTGAACCGACGAAATCATTGAGCGAGCTGTTGACCACGGGTCCGAGATTCACCGGAGTTCCCCACGGAGCATCTGTGCTCGCTCGTGTCGAGACCCAGATATCCAGCCCGCCCGATCCGACTGCTCGATTAGAGCTGATGAACGCTTCGAGGCCATCGCGTCGCATCACGATTCTTCTGTCGTTCGCGCTGCTGTTGAGTTCGGGTACGGGTACCGCCGGGCCGAAGGCATCGTGCTTGCTGGCTCGGCTGCTGACGTAAATATCGAAGAGCAACGGCGTGGCGTTACGATCTGACATGAAGTAGATGGCGCCACCGTTGCCCGTTGGATCGGCCACGTAGATCGCATCGAGATCATTGGCTGTAGAGTTGATGGTGCAGCCGAGGTTCGATGCCACGTGCCAGCCCGTATTGTCATGCTTGTTGTGGCGCTCGCCGACCCAGAGGTCTGTACCGCCGCACCCTGCCTCGCGCGAGAAGTAGAACGACTTCGCATCGCGCGTCAGAAAGGCACTGAAGTCATTACCCGCGGTATTGATGACCGGCCCAAGATTGAGAGGCGCTCCCCACGGCGCATGCGCGTCTGCGCGCGAGCTCACCATCAACCTGGATCCGCTGCTGGTCATGGACGTGAAGAAGAGATCTTTGTCGTTTGCGCCGATGAAAGGTCGGTTCTCGCCATCGGTTGAGTTGATGACCGGCCCGATGTTGACGGGCGCGGACCACGGACCGTACGTGGGCACATCCTGATGGTGGGCTGCTCGGAGTGCAACAACCAACTCCGTGGATTCGCCTGCGGTAACAGCGGTCGACGCACTCGTATCGCATCCCTGGATCGAAACAACTGTCAGTCCAGTCGCCAGTACCGTGAAGAGTTGACGAACCACAATTGGGCCCTGCGTCGCTCGGGTCATTGGTCACCTGTTGGTTGAAGGAAGGTGACCCTAGCGTAGATCGCGGCCGTCTACAGATCGTCTATTTTCTTCCGGGCGATCCGCGGCCGTGCTCCGTGGGAGGCGCATCGCGCAACTCCGGCATACCATCGAACCAGTGGACAAGCCCCGGCCGTTGTGCGCACGCCTGCAGTCGCCAGGCACGCACCTTTTTCCATTCGCCGAGCTCGGCCAGCGCCGCGACAAGGCGCAGGACGGGCGGAGCCCACAGATCCGCGACCGTCGGTGTAGATGAGGTCGCGGACAGCCGAGCGGTGAGCGTGTCCACAATCGCCGCCAGCTCCGTTCGGCGCGCGCGAAGGTATCCGGCGTCCCCTTCTGTACTCCACGCATGTTCAAAGTCCGCCAGCGATGACACGGCTGGCGCGCGACGGCGTTCCGACATCGCTTCGCTGAATCGTGACTGGGACTCCAGCAGCCGCAGTAATCGCTCGCGCGACGGACCGTGCCTGACATCCATCGCGAGTGTGTCGCGCAGGACGCGTTCGGCGCCCGCATGATCGCCCACCGCAAGCTTGGCAGCTGCGAGCGAGCTCAGAATCTGCGGGATGTCGGGCTCCAACCGCACCGCAGCTTCCATCTCCGCCAGCGCCTCGTCGTATCGATGTTGCACGCCCAGCCAAACGCCGCGAAAACGACGTGCTTCGGCGTAGCCTGGATCCTTGCGGACGGCGATCTCGAACTCCTGGCCGGCACGTTCAAAATCGTCCTGTACGTACATCGCGAAGGCACCGAAGTGCACATGTGGCACTGCAAGTGTCGGATCGGCGGCGATCGTGCGTAGTCGAGGGCGATTGCCAACGTCTCGTGAAAAGGTGTCAACAGCTCACGTCGCGCAGCCACCGCATAGAAGTTCGAGAGTCCGGCAAGTGCCAGGCCGTAGTGCGCGTCGATCTCCAGCGCGCGATCAAAGTACGTCCGGCAGTGCAGCAGTTCCTCTGGCGACCCACCGTGTGCGCTGCGCATGAACAAGAAGTGCCCACGCACACAGAGCACATACGCTTCGGCATCGTGCTCGGATCGTCGAACCGTCTCGCTGGTGACTGACGTTCGCGGTGTCGGCGCGTCGTTGCCGTGCATGATCGCACTGTGCAACAACCGGGCAAGCCGCGTGCGCTCGTTCGACAGCCACTGATCAAACGGCAAGGCACTCGCCACGTGAAAACCGCGCAGAGGCTCGTGATCGTCGTGCTTCGCCGCGTGACGTACCGGCGCCACTCCACGCTCCAGCTCCCAGGCATCGCAGCGGATGCGCACCGGATCGAGGCCCACGAGCGCATCGCCGGCCGTGATCACCGTGTCCCGACCGATCTGCCGTCGAAGCCCGTGCAGCGCATTGCGCAGCGCTTGCCGTCCGCGATGCTCGTCGTGATGCGGCCACAACAACGAGACCAATGTGTCCCGCGGATGCAAGCCGCGCGGTCGCGCGAGTGCAAGGTAGCTCAGTATTGCCAGTTGACGCGGCTGCGTGACGCGGGTGATGCTGCCAGGGTCAGTGTCTCCGCGAACCGTGACCGGTCCCAGGACCCGCAGCTGCAGCGGCGCTCCACGTGACATGCGGCAAATCCCTCGAAATCTGCGACAGGCGAGCACGACAACGGTGGAAACGATCAGTCAAATTATGCGGTTGGTGCAAGTGATGTGCACGGATCTTGCGGGTGGATCGACGGTGGCGGTTGTCTGGTCCGGTTGACCGCTGACCGCTGACAGTTGTCACGCGGCCCGCTACGAGCAGCAAACTACATCCCCGATAACCAGCCGCCAGCAGCTCGAGCAACAAGGCGTCGCGCCCGCGCTGCGCGAGCCGCTCGTCATGGGTGAAGGCGACATGCGAGAGGTTCTGGCCACAGGCTCCGACGAAGACGCGATGCGGCCCACGGACCCCGATTAAGTTTCCCATCCCGTCTCCCCTCACCGCAGACTCATAGGCCAGTGAAAGGGTTCACATTCAGCAAGGGCGATCTGTACGGTGGCCTGACGGCCGGTGTCGTGGCACTCCCGCTGGCGCTCGCATTCGGGCTGCAGTCGGGGTTGGGAGCTGCCGCAGGGCTCTACGGCGCCATCATCCTCGGACTGCTGTCGGCACTGCTCGGCGGCACCTACGTACAGATCAGCGGCCCCACCGGACCGATGACCGTGGTGGCAACTGCTGCCGTCGCCGCGTTCATCGCCCTGACGGGATCGCTCGACGCGGCGGCTGGTGCAATCGTCGCCACGTTTCTGCTGGCCGGCCTGCTACAGGTTGGCATGGGAGTTTCAAAGCTCGGTGCACTGATCCGCTTCATTCCGTACCCGGTGATATCGGGTTTCATGAGCGGCATCGGCGTGATCATCATCCTGCTCCAGCTTTTTCCCGCAATCGGCCAGCCATCGCCGCCCACGACCCTTGACGTCGTGACACAGATCGGGCCGGCCTTGTCGGAACCGAATGTGTGGGCACTGCTGTATGCCGTGTTGACAATATTCATCGTCTACCTGTTTCCGCGTATCACAAAGGCGGTCCCCGGCACGCTCGTGGCACTCGTCGGCGTGACCCTGCTGTCCATCGTGCTGCAGAAGGACGTGGCCGCGATCGGTGCCATTCCCACGGGACTGCCGGCGCTGCAGATCGGCACGTTGCTGTCCATCGACTCGGCGCTTTACGGACAGATCGTGCGCGTGGCGATCACGCTTGCGGCACTGGGGGCTATCGACTCCCTGCTTACCTCCGTGGTGGCAGACAACGTGACCAGGACGCGCCACGACAGCAACAGGGAGTTGATCGGACAGGGCATCGGCAACTCTGTCGCCGGTGTCTTTGGCGGGTTGCCGGGGGCGGGCGCGACGATGCGGACGTTGGTGAATGTCAATTCGGGCGGGGTGTCACGGTGGTCCGGCATCATTCACTCGTTCACGCTTGCCATCGTCCTCCTGGCGCTCGGCTCATATGCGGCCCTGATCCCCAATGCGGTGCTGGCCGGTCTGCTGATCACCGTCGGCATCGGGATCATCGACAGGCGCGGCATCCGCCACATCCGGGTAGTGTCACGTGGCGACGCCGCCATCATGGTCGTGGTCCTGCTGGTGACCGTCTTCCTCGACCTGCTCACCGCCGTGGGGGTCGGTATGATGATGGCAGCGCTCTTCTTCATGAAGAAGATGAGCGATTCGATTGGAGAGCGCACCCGCATCGAATTCCTGTCCAGCCATGAAAGCGGCCAGCATTGGGAAGGGCGGGACCTGCCGGAGGCGTGTGAGGGGAAGGTGCTGATCAAGCAGATCGAGGGTCCCCTGTTCTTCGGCTTTGCGTCCGGCTTGCAGAAGATGGCAGAAGACTACGTCGACATCACTCACGCGATCTACCGCATGAAAGAGGTGCCATTCATCGATCAGTCGGGCCTGTATGCGCTTCAGGAAACGCTGCTGACCATGCGGGAGCGAGGGGTGAAGGTTTACCTGACCGGACTTTCCGAGCAGCCTGAGCGCACACTGCGCAGGGGAGGAGTGATCCCGGCACTGGTTCCTGAGGGGCACGTCTGTGCCAACTTCTCCGCGGCTGTCGACTGCGTGGTGGAAGACTTGAAGGGGTAGTTGGGGGTTGTCAAATCGCCCCCAGCGTCCCCGGCCCCGAAACGCAGTGCGCCTCGGGGCCGGGAGTACGGCAGCCGGCGCCATCGCCCCGCGGTCGCGATAGGCCGCACATGTGAGGAAGCGTAACCCCAACGGCGCTCGAGTGTCGAATGCTCGGAGAAACTATCGTTTCGATGGCGTTGCCAATGACCCACTCGTCGTTCGCGCTGGCTGTTCCCACCGAATGGATTCCGCAGGAGACGATACCCAACAGCGTTCCATCAGGAGCATGCCATCGATCCGTGCGGGTTGCATCCACGGCGTTCCTGAAACCGCGCTCTCTTAGCCGCTCATCTAACATGGCCATCTGCGTGTACGTGCGTGTCGCTGTCACAACGTCGACATCACGTGTGGGTCTCGGCGAGGACAAGACATCGGCTTCGGTTTCGAGCAGCGGCAGCAGCGACGCACCGATGAAGACGACTCGCGCGCACAGCTCTGGTCCGAGGGCGTCGACGACCCCGGCCATGCGTGCGACGACCGGGTGAGTTCGACGCGGGTGCGATGTGGGCGCCTGCTCGCTCATTCCACCGCGTCGAGCCGTTCGGAGAGCAGTGCCCCAGCCACCTCGCGTTCTCGTGCGTTGCCCAAACGTATAGCGTCCACCTGCTAAACGGTGGACGTCTGCTGGTTTCTACGTGATCGATGCGCGGCGGCGCTCAGGGCGATCACGCCGCTCACGAGCAGCAAGAGGTTGCTCGGCTCCGGCACGGTAGTAGTGGGCGCTCCAACAGTCAGCAGGCTACCATCCCAGCGCTGCGCCGTTACTTGAGCGCTGATGTCACGCCCATCTCGGTCGAATGCGAGCAGATAAGCGAACTGTGCCGTCTGACCAAAATCGGAGTACGTAACTCCGGAGACACTGGGTTGCGTTACTGGAGAGATGCTTGCAATGGCAGCCCTGCGAGAAGAGCGAAAAATGCACATCCTCCAACATACCGTCGAACACGGGCACTCCGCAGAAGCGCACCATACCGTCAACGTCAACTCGCCGCGCGGAGGGCGCGAAGATTCCATTGAACGTTGCGTTGCCATGCAGAACATTTGAGGTGTTCTGAATCTGCCCGTTGGTGACTACCGCCCCCGACCAACCTGAATACACTGCTGGTAAGCCGATCGCTGAAATCGCGAGATGTGTGTGAGCCCAGTCGTCAACAATCGGGAATACAGGCAGTGTCGCATTGAACCCTTGCGTACCCGAATAACGGAAAACGAAGTCTATCCAGGCCACTGATGGGCTCAGTGTAATGGAACCTGTTCTCCAGTCAGCGCGACTAGTGGTGACGTAGCGGTCATACGCGCCAAGGTTGGCTGAGTTGAGAGACTGCGACGCACTTGCGCGCAGTGTTCCCTCAGGCGTCGCGGTGGCGATCGCAGTGGTTGAGAACGCGTCGCTGATCTCACAGTTGTATTCGGTGACCCGGTCCAGTCCGATCCAGGTTCCCGTGTTGATTGGGCAGTTGGGGATGGTCGACCACCCATTGTTCAAAGTGAATCCCTGCGTAATGGCCCATGTAACAGCTGACTGCGCCTGCGCTTGTCCCGCGAAAAGAGTCAGCGCTGCTGCAACAGCAAGGCGCGCTCGACCTGCGTTCGCGGCGATGTGCTTGTAACGCAAAGGATTTGAGGGGCGTACGCGTGTCATATGTTGATCGATGTGAGGTGTGACTACAGGATTCCACAAGCGGCTTGACTCAACTTCTGATCGGTATCGTCTCACCTTTCGCCTTCGACTTCAGAACTGCTGTGAGCCGCAGCTGTCCATTCTTCAAGGATGTCTGGCTTCGCTTCAAACGGTTCGGCCACAAGTGTGAGGTTTCAGAGGCTCACTTCATGCGTCGATACTCTTGCGATCCCAGCAGGCTGGTCGCAATCAGCGTCTTACTCTTTTCGATGTAGGAGAGAGAGCCCCCACCCAAGCCGCTCTCAATTCGAAGCATGCCATCCACAAGCCGGGCGGGAACTGTCTTTTCCTGCTGACTCCGATCCGGTCCGATCACAAGGTACGACTCCCCGTTCTTCTCGATTCGCATGGAGTCTGCGGCATTCGCTGTACTCTGCCACCTTCCAACGTATGAATCACGGCCACCGTCGCACGCGACGAAAGTCCAACACGTTACCAGCAGCACGATAGCAAGACGCATAGGTCCCCCTGCTCGATCAAACGAGCGTAGATAGTGATACCACGATGTACCTTCCTGACTTATGCAATCGTCTCAAGCCGCGCGCCCAACCGTGCGCTGTCGTGCACTCGCGCCAACCACCGCAGCATTCAATCGCTGGATCACGAACACCGCGTCTTCCATGTCGAGCTTTACGCCCTCGATAACGCTCCGCTTGACCGCAAGACCATAGACCGCCCCACCCGTTGTTTCGATCGTGATGCGAAGCGTTTTGTTCAGCGCGTACCATGCGAATGCAGCGGCTGCGAGCACCGCTAGTGCCAGCCCCTCGGTGAAGCTACCGAACCGACCAGTGAGCTCAGCAAACGCTCCGAACAGCAGCCATCCGCCGAGCACGAGGACCCAAATCGGTTTCGCGTAGGCGCAAGCGGTGCTCGAAACCTGCGACAGGGGAATCGACGCGTTCACTACGCCTTTCAAGCTGCCGAGAGTCAAGCGGATATCCTGCGGATGTAGTTCGAGTGCGATGTCATCGCTCAGTCGAAGCTTTGTGAAGATCCAGCCAACGAGGCCGGCGGCACGGCCCCGAATGCGCAGCGGCTGATCGCTCTGCGTGCTTGACGCGCCGGAAATGAAGGTGAGCGCGAGTGGGGCGATGGTGCTCTTCAGCATGAGAGGTTCCTGGATGAGATGGAAGAGGTTTGCACGAGGCAAGTGCTGGCAGTACTTCAGCGAGGCGAGAGGCGAAGCTGAATGGCGCCGGAACGTGGTGATGACTCGCCTGCCACATCGGAGAAAGTGACCGATCGACCGTCTGAAGAGATCAGGCTCACCGCACTGTTCGCATACGCGCGGTAGTAACCAATGAACTCGTCCTCGGCGCTTGGCAGAATGCGACACAAGCACTCCGACTCAGCGATCATACCGTCTTGGTCACGAAGGCCGGCGTTGACAACCACCCGCACGGCATCCGTACTGCGATTGCTGATCAGCGGAGCGAACACTGGCTGTGCCAGCGTCCTGACGGAGAGAATCACCGAATCAGCTGCGGACGCAACGCGCACCGGATCGCCAAGCAACGCTTCGGCCAGGTTGCTGCCCCGGAACACCTCACGATCTGCGACATCCCATGAAAGCGAGAGATCCCCGCGAGGCAGTAGCACTGACTTTCTTGAGCGTGCCGTGACGGGAGCCATTGTGCCGTCCGGCAGCGTGAGCAACACATCGACAAGCAGTTCGTTGCGTACGATGACAGTCCGGGGCGCAAGCAACGTCCACCAGCCGCCTCCGACCGCAGCGAGCAATACAACCGCACCGAGCACGATCGGCATATGGCGGTTGCGCCGACGGAAAGGTCGCGTCGGTGGCGCGGTTTCTCGCGCCGGTGGAAGATCGGTGGGTTGCTGCTGAGAATGTTCAGGTAGACGCCAAGTGGTCCGCTCGGGCGGGCCCACAAGCGCAGCCTCGGCCGGGGCCACAAGCGCAGGCTCGCGCGGTGGTGGCGGCGGATTTGTGGCTCTGATGGAATCCACGGACCCATTTGCAACATCTGCGTGCAAGGCGATTGGCCGCGGCTCAATCCGCTCGGCACGTCCGATGAAAGGCGGTGTCGGCGTCGGCGGCTGCATCGTGACGGGCGGTGCGTAGGTCGACGCCGCCGCAACGGGTGATGCCGGGATCGGCGGCCCGGTGACTGCGGGCACCGCGAGGGGTGGCGGTGACGGGTGCGGCGCTGCGCTCGCACGGGTAGAAGTCGCCGTTGCCATCGTTTCCTGCCACGCGCGTTCCACGTCTGTGTCCGCACGCATTGCGGCAGCAGCTGCGGTCACGACGTCCTCCAGCTCCTGAGCTGAGAGCGCAATCTCCCGCTCGTTCGAGAGCAACACGGCCTCACGAATCGCCTCGGCCATGCGTTGCGCGAGCGCCTGATCCACTGTGACGCCCTCCACGACCCCGCGTTTCCACTGCAGTGCCAGCGTCGCTCCGCTGCGGAGTCGGATCGACAGAAAGACGCGCTGCCGAAACATCACAATGAGCATGAGAATTGCACACACCAATGCGGTTGGAACCAACACGCCGAGCGCACGCGTCACGAGCATGGCCAGCACGCCAAAGAGTGCGACAACAGGCAACAGCAAGAGTGGAAGTACCGGTCGCCGCGAACCCGCCACCACGTCGGAGATTCTGTCGGCCGGCGCATGGAGGCGCTGCTGGCCGCGAATCGAAGCGGCGAGCCATTGCACACTGCTCGAGTCCAGCTGCAGTGACAGGCGAGCGAGTCCCAACCTGTGCAGCATCCAGCCAATGAGGCCGGCGCGACGGCCTTCGAGGACAACCGACGGGCAAGCCGGATCCTGAATAATCCGTGCCTCCGCTAGGACAACTGAGAGCATGTTGGTGAGGAAGGCGTGGCCTGTGCTTCGAACCGCTCGCGACTCAACAAACGTCCGCTGTGCAGCTCGGGTGAGGATGATCTGAGGGACTGACGCACACGGGCCGAATTCTTGGACAGCATAGGGCGATGAGCGTGTTCTAGAGTATCGATGTGGCGTCTGGCGTCTCGTGTATCCTCATGCGAATCGTCACATCAGCGTCACATGGAGCTGCGTGAGTCGGTGCGACAAGGTGTGGATGCATGATTACAGAGGGTGACCCTTGCCTAACGCAACGAATGCGTGAACTATTGCTCGCGCGTGTGTGCGCTCGGGTCGCCCTGCGACACCGAATCCTCGCGGCTGCTCAACTCGAGTCACCCTTAAAATCGGAACCAATGCAATCAATGCAGGCAGGAAACTGCGCAGACCGAGGCGTCCGCTCGTTGATGGTCGCGATGTCGCTCGGGATGTCTCTTGGATTTCTTGCATGCGCTGACAAGCCTGCTCCGTCACCGGGCGAGGGGCCGCGCGATTTACCAATAGCTGATGTCGTACAGGATGCCGCAGCGCCGGTTTACGACTTGACCACGCCCGACCCCGCGTACGAGGAGTACATGAATCCTGATCGTGGTGGACCGTCGCCCGTGGCGGTGGGCTTTCTCAGCGTGTCCGCGACGCCCGATGGCGAGTGCACAGTCGCTCTGCCCACTGCTGTGGAGCAGGCGCTGAGCGCCTGGAATGGTTCCTTCAAGCTGTGGCGAGATCGCGACTACGCAAACGGAGGATACTTGAGGATCTGCAGTGCGGACGGCCCCCCTCTACCCTTTGCATTCGCGGGTGACTGGAACGCGGATGGCGTCGCAGACGTGGTGGTAGACGGATACGACAGTGCGAGACGCGCGTTGGTCGCGGTCATGTCCGCAGCGGGCGAACCCGGACGCTACACAGTGTCGCTGATTTTGGAATCTGCCCTTTTTTCAATCCCTTCAGCGGGAGAGGCGCGTTGGCCGACGGCGTCAGTCCACATCCGTCGGCCGCGAAAGACGGATCCTTGCACCGGTGAGCCGCCGCCGTTCGAGCTGGTTGGAGACAACTTTTCGATCAGTTGGGACGACAAGCCAAGTGACACGCACTACTACGATGGTGCCGCGTGGACAACAACGAACGAGAGTTGTTGAGGGTTGCGCGGTCTCGACTCGACTGATTCCTGAGAAGGGATGTACGAGTTCGAACGCGCATGCGTTCGCGCTCGTTGACTGAGGCGATAGGGCGCCAAGCACCTTCGGCCGGTCGAAGCGTTACCGACGGATTGCTTCGTAGTCCATGACAAACTGGTATTCATGCGCGCGGCCCCAAAGGAGCTTCTGGTCTGGATCGACGTTCAGGCGTAGGTTAGCCGTGTTGCCGCACACCGCGCGTATTGGGTGCGAGACGATGAGCTGTACGGTGACGGTTTGTCGTGGCCCGAGCGCCGGTAGCTGAAATCGGTACGGGGAGCTGCCGTCGGTCCCACACATATAGTGCGTGAGCACGGCCACCTCAGCAGCAAGAGATCTAGCGGCGACGCTCTTGTTCCTAATTCGCATAGTAATCTCAACCGACTTTCGCTCCTCGCCCAGTACCACCGCCTCCGCTTGCAACCATTGTAGCGCCGGAAGTTCGCGCGTGAGTGCATCTGATGCCAGGAAGTTATTGTCTCGGTTTACCTCGCTTGTCACCTGATCGGGATCCACGATCGCGGCAATATAGAGGCCGCTCGATTCAGCAGGATCAAGCCGCGCCGTTGCAGTGATCCGGACACTCGCAGCAGATGGTATCGGCGGTAGCGTCAAGTTGGTGATGCGTGCCTCACAGCGCGCATAGCCGTTGTTTCGCTGAAAGCACAACTGCAGTTCCGAGATCGCGCTCGCCATCGCACCGCGATTCTCGACCGTGATCGTGACCGGCACGACGCCGCCCGCGGGAACCGTGGTGGCTGGCAGTTCGACCGCGACCGGACGGAGATCCCAGCCACTCGCGCAGAGCCGCGACGTACCGCACGCCGGACCCGCCACGGGGTTGGAGACGCTTTCCGCAACTTCTACAAACTTGCTCGACACAGAATCCGGTGCCTCGAAAGCGAAGTCCCGAACGATGCGGATGTTTGCACCGTGCGGCGAACCTGCCGTGCCCGTGAACGCGGGTGACCCACCCGTGCCGGGCGGCATCCGCCCACCGGAGCCGGACTCACGAGTGATGCCGCCAGCGACCGCTATGACATCCGCCCCGCTGCGCCGTGTTGCGTTCGCCAACAGCGGTGTGGCCGCACTGGGGTTCGACTCGAACGAGAGACCCCGAACTCGGCCACGAACTCGACTGGCCGCTAGCAGCGCCGCCGCTTCTTCGTCGGACAACTTGCCTCTATAGGCGTCGATGACGGTCGCTGTTTGCTCGTTGCGGGAAGACTCGCCCCGGCCGACTGCAACTAGGTTCACTCGAACACCGGGACGGCCGTCGATCTGCAGCTCGAGCGCGGCTCCGGGCACGCCTTGCTGGAGGTCCGTCAACGACACCAGGTCGCGAACAATCACGTAGACGTCGCCGTTGCTTGCCGGGTCGAACAGCACTTCGAGCCGAGTGCCATCGTACAGCAGCGCGTCGCGCCCACGCTGGAGAAGATTGCCAGGCTTGAGCGGAATGACCAGCGCCCCGTCGGGGATGGACTGGGCGGACATCTCCGTGCCCACACTCCCGCTGACCAAGAGGCAGGCGAGCAGTACGGCGAGTGTACACCGCGTTCGAGACGCCCGGCGCTGCAGGATAGGGACACGGGTCGATGGCATCGGAAACTCACTGAGCTGAAAGGTCTGAACGAGATGTGGCGATCGCGTCGTCGCGTGCCCCTCTGCACCACTGACGCTGATGGTCGCTCGAATTGGACAGCAGTATCGCGGTTCGAGGCCGTTGGTCCGAAGCGGAAGGGGTTAGGGTCGTTTGTTGTCCAACATTTGGCAGGTACTGCGTCAGTCAGCGTGGGATCTCTTCCCGCTCAACTGTCAATGCAGGCAACAAAGCGACATCATTCTTGACAATGCATACTCAGGTCCGCCTATTGGCTCAACGATTCGGCTCGGCTGCCGCGTCGCAGTTGCACGCGTCGGGGGAACGCCGGTCTTCGCATTGGCACCCCCCCCGAACCAGCCGCCCAACTCGGCGTCTGCTGCGCTCGCCTCGCTATCCTTACCACATGAACGCAGGCGATATTGACCAGTTGTTTCGACAGCATGCTGCGCTGCTCGAGCTGCAGCTCGCCCGTCAGTTCCCGCGGATGGCCGATGCGGCACCCGATGCGGTTCAACACGCGTTTCTGAAGCTGTCCTCGACCGATACGGTCGTGCAGGAACCGATCCGTTGGGTCGCCCGCAGCGCCAGCAATTACATGATCGACCTGCTGCGCCGCGGGCGCAGGCTGTGTTCCCTCGATCAGCAGGCGGCAATAGCGCGAACGGTGGAGGCACCGCCGGACATTACCTTGGAAGACGACGATGAGCGCGCGCGCCGGGCACGCATCCTCTTGCGTGGCCTCAACGAGCTTGATGAGCCCATGCGCTCGGCGCTCATCATGATGTATATGCAGGGACGAAACTACCGTGAAATCGCCGAAGCCACCGGACTGGCGCTTTCCTCCGTTGGCACCATCCTTCTTCGCGGCCGCAAGCGACTCCGTGTCCTTGTGGAGCGCGAAATGCGGGGCTGGAAGGTCGAGACTTCGGCATGACAGGTAACGTAGATGATGCGCGGCTCATGGCGTATCTGGACGGCGAGCTGTCTGATGCAGAAGCGCTTGCGGTGGAGCAAGCCTTGGCATCTTCACCGGAGTTGCGCGAGCGCGAGGCGGAACTGCGGCAGCTGCTCGGTGACTTGGTTTTCGATTTTGCACAACTTGATGCCCTTGACGCCAAGGCACTGACGCGAATCGCCGAGGCAAACGCACTCCCTGCGCGACGCGAATCGTACGACGGAATCCCATCGCGCGGCAGCCTTAATGGATCGTCAGGTTCGCCAGAGCCGCTGACGTTCGCTGCTCAGTCGTGGAATGGGCACACGAAGCGCGTTTCTCGTCCATGGACACGCACGATCGGGTGGCTCGCCGCGGCAGGTCTGTTGATTGCCGTCGGCGCGGGTGGCGCATGGTGGCTTGCACGGGGCGGTTTATCTGGGAACGACGCGCTGGTCGCCACACATGAAGGTGCGAATCGTGACCTTCGCAACGAGGTGGGCGAGTCGGGCCGTCAGTCTCCTGACGGTCGTGTGGCGACGAGGGCAGGCCAACGAGGTGAGGCTGCCGCAGGCTCGCAACGCTCGCCGTCATCTACATCCTCGCCCACTCAAAGCCCCGAATCGCGCATCGACGAGACGAGAGTGACTGCCGCGGCACCAAGCGTCGGTATTCGCCTGGCCGGCGCGGACCCGGTCGGCGGACAACAGACGCAGCAAAACGAGGCTGGCGGAGTTCGCAACTTCGTCATTGACGGCGTTCGCATTGCGGTGGCCTATGGCGCGGAGGTGCCGGACTCACTGTCCGTGCTCGACGGATCCGAGCTCACACGACTTCGGGATCGTGCCAGTGCAACCAACGCTGGAACGGGGGGAGGCCGGGCATTGAACGATCGAACAGTCGCCCCTCGAGACTCATTGTGCCCGGCGGGCCTTCGCTTCATTGATCGAGCGTCCGGGCTGCCGCTGAGCATTCGCGGACCGGCGTCCTGCGCGCTCCTTGCGCGCCTCGCGCTGCAGGTTCAAGTACAGCCTGGACCGTGAGCGCTACCCCACAGTCACAAGCACAGACGAACGCCGCCAAGACCTTCCGTGCCAGTAGCGCTTATCCCGCATTTCTCACCAGCGTTGCGAATTGTGTAGTTGCCGCGCCGGTGAGCGGTTGGTGTGTGGAAACTCACTTGCACGTCGCGAAACGGTGCATGATTTGTACTGCGTGGGGCACCGATCGGGCCGTGATGGGGGCGTCGAGCCCCGGCAGCGCTTCCGCTTTC
>JBGTFN010000396.1:0-2860 GCA_041747275.1 Gemmatimonadaceae bacterium
GGCGGTCGCACCAACGGGGCGTGCTGCAGTTCGTACCGCGCCATGTGCACGACGCGCGCGTGCACGAAAGAACTCGAGCAGCGGTTCGACATAGCCGGTGTCGGTTCGCACCAGCACTTCATCGATACCAAGCCGCGCAAACAACTTTTGTCGCGCGGCCTGCTCGGCGGCGATGTGATCGGAATACCATGCACGAACAGCGAGATCGCTGGTGTCCACATCCACCACTTCGCCACTTTCGGGATCGACCAGTCTCGCGGCACCAACGTCCGGCAGCACGAGCTCGGCCGGATCTTCCATGGTGAGCGCAATGACATCGTGTCGCTGCGCCAGATGCGACAGCGGACGCTCCAGATTGTCGCCCACGAAGTCCGAACAGATGAACACCACCGAGCGATGTGGCAGCAGACGTCCAAGGCGCTCGAGCGCGAGACCGAACTCCGTGCGCTTGCCTACCGTGGTGATCGACATCAGATCGCGCAACAGACGCAGCGCGTGCCGGCGACCCTTCCGCGGCGGCACCGCATGTTCGACACGATCGGAGAAGCAGAGCAAGCCCACACGATCGTTGTTGCGCACGGCAGACAGCGCGAGCACTGCTGCGAGTTCGGTCGTCAGTTCACTCTTGAATCGCGCGCCCGTTCCGAACTGCGATGAGCCCGACACATCGAGCGCGAGCATCACCGTGAGTTCACGTTCCTCGACGTAACGCTTCACGAACGGGCGTCCCATGCGCGCCGACACGTTCCAGTCGATGGTGCGCACTTCGTCGCCGGGCTGGTATTCGCGCACTTCCGCGAACTCCATGCCCTGCCCCTTGAACAGCGACCGGTAGTCGCCGGCAAACTGCGAATCAACGAGCCGGCGCGTGCGCAACTCGAGGCGCCGGACCTGGCGCAGCACGTCCGACGGAACCGCGAACGGCTCGCTCACGGCGTCTCGACGCGCCCCAGAATGCGCGTGACGATCGCGTCGGAGGTGACGCCCTCGGCGTCCGCCTCGAACGTGGTGAGCACACGATGACGCAGCACGTCAGGGGCGATGGCCTTGACGTCATCGGGCGTGACAAAGCTGCGGCCGCGCAGGAAGGCATGCGCACGCGAGGCCTGGCCGAGCGCGATCGTGGCACGCGGCGACGCGCCGAATTCCACGAGCGGCACGAGGTCCGCGAGGCCGACGTCCTTGGGATGACGCGTCGCGTGCACAAGCTCGACGATGTAGTCGACGAGTCGATCGTCCATGTACATGTCCGCGATTCGGCGACGCGCGTCGAGCAGCTGACTCGGTTGCGCCACGGCTGACACCTTGATCGCCTCACCGCCCGCCATGCGACGCAGGATCTCCTTCTCTTCGGCTCGCGTCGGATATCCCACACGCAGCTTGAACATGAAACGATCCACCTGCGCTTCCGGCAGCGGGTACGTGCCTTCCTGCTCGATGGGATTCTGCGTTGCAAGCACGAGAAACGGTTCCGAGAGCGGATACGTCGTGCCGCCGATCGTCACCTGCTTTTCCTGCATCGCTTCCAGTAGTGCCGCCTGCACCTTCGCGGGCGCACGATTGATTTCGTCGGCCAGAATGATGTTCGCGAAAATCGGTCCGTGCTTCACGCGAAACTCGCCCGTTCCCTGATCGAAGATCTGTGTGCCGATCACGTCGGCGGGCAAGAGGTCTGGCGTGAACTGGATGCGCTGGAACGTGGTGTGCACGGTTTCCGCGAGTGTGCGCACTGTGAGAGTCTTCGCCAGACCCGGCACGCCCTCGAGCAGTACATGACCGCCGGTGAGCAGCGAGATCATCAGGCGCTCCACGAGATAGTCCTGTCCCACGATGCGGCGCGCGACCTCGTGCAATACCGACTGCACCATCTGCACATCGGCACTGCGCGCAGACTCGCCCGCGCCCGACGTGGCGCTGCCAAACCCATTGGCAGGGGACGGCTGGGAGCCCGAGGAGGGCAACGTGACCGGAACTGGAGGAACACTCAACGGGCACTTCTCCGCTTCGAAGACAGGAATCTGGCCAGGGAAACCGGCGCGCATGCGACTGTGTCACAGCCGACGCTGCCATGCATGTATGACGCTCAAGATACCCGGCGCTACGCGTCCGCGTTCATTCTGCGGGCGCACACCAGAGGGTCGCGTGCAGCGACCGTCGCTCAGCTACCGCCGCTCAACGCCTCGATGATCGCGCGTTCGCTCGCGGTGAGCGGGCGACTTTCACCCGGGGGCAGATCGCCGAGCTCCACCGGACCGTAGCGAGTGCGAACGAGCCGCTCGACCGTCAAGCCGAGCGATTCGCACAGTCGGCGGACCTCGCGGGTGCGTCCGTCCACCAAGGTGATCTCAAACGTCCAGCGACGCTCGCCGAGCGGTTCGGCCCGGACGTCGACGGGATGAACCGGACCGTCTTCGAGTTCCACGCCACCTCGCGCGATTCGCGCTGCACCGGCTGCATCGCCGCGCACAATCGCCACATAGGTGCGTTCCACCTCTCGGCTGGGGTGTGTGAGCGCGTGGGCGGCGGTTCCGTCCGTGGTGAGAAGCAGCAGGCCTTCGGTGAGGAAGTCCAGGCGGCCGACGTACACCAGTCCGGGCACCGGGTCGACGAGATCGAAGACAGTGGGACGGCCCTGCGGGTCTGCGCGGGTGGTCATTACGCCGGACGGCTTGTGCAGCACGACCCAAGTGGTGCTGCGCACGGCCACGAGCACTTTCTCGCCATCGATCGCGATGGCATCACGCGCTGGATCGCACACCTGCCCGGTCTGGGCGACGGCACCATTGATCGTGACCCGTCCGGCGGCGACCAGCCGGTCGGCCTCTCTCCGGGAGGCGATGCCTGCGCGCGCAAGGGCGCG
>JBGTFN010000397.1:0-2489 GCA_041747275.1 Gemmatimonadaceae bacterium
TTCGGATCAATTCGAGAGCCGTTTCGACAGCGGGCGTGCCTTTCTCTGTTGCCACCTGTCGCAGTGTCTTGCCCAGATAGGTCTGCGCGTTTGCTCCGCCATTGATGAGCAGGATCGTGCTGTCGCCGCCGCGACGCCGCAGGTTGTCACGCATCTCGACCAGCATGCGTTCACGCGTGCTGGAGTCGGCGATGCGTGCCTGCAATGAATCACGTCCACCGGCCTGCGCCCAGCGCGGCAGCAGCGCCGCACTCAAGCCTGTGCCGCTCGCCGACCACGGATACTGATCGGCGACGACCATGTGCCCGCTTGCACGCGCCTCACGCATGAGCGCGAGTACGCTGTCGGAGTATCCCCACACATCGACGCCGAGTGCCTTGACATGCCCAAGGTTCGTGGTGAGTCCTGACTCGCGACCGATGCGTATCGCTTCGCGTACCGAATTGAGCAGGCCCACCGAATAAGAGCTCTCATCACGCTGGTGTGTGTCGTACACGCCGCCGTAGGGCCTGGCCGCCGAGATCACACGTATGACTTCGTCCGTGGCCGAGTAGCTTTGCGGCGCGTAGAACAGTCCGGAGCCGACACCAAATGCGCCTTCGCGCATCGCCTTGCCGATAAGCGCACGCATGCTGTCGACCTGCCTTTCAGTGGCCGGGGCCGACGAACTGCCCAGAACAGCGCCGCGCACGGTGCCGTAACCAACGAGCGCATAAATGTTCGTGCCCACGCCCATGGACTCGGCGCTTCTCAATGTTCGGGCGACCTCAAATGGTCCGCGTCCGTCCGGCCCGACAGTGACCGTGGTGATTCCCTGAAAGAGCGCGCTCAGCGCCTTTCGTCGATCGTCGCCAGCGATGTCGACGTTTTCGAGCACGTGCGAGTGCGGATCGATGAAGCCGGGCGCGACGATGAAGCCCGTAGCGTCGATGACTCGCGTACCAGTCACACCTGAGCTCGCCGCGCTTCCAACAAACACGATGCGGTCGCCGCGCATTCCGACGTCTGCAACTCTCGCCGCGGCACCGGAGCCATCGTGTACCGTGCCGCCGCGTAGCAGTACATCGACGGTGCTGTCTTGGGCGACAGCGAGAACGAGTAGCAGCGGGATCAGCATGAGTGATGTCCGAAAAGTCGTGTTGCCGACCGGATGGGCGGCGGCGGTCGTGATGGCGCACCTCTTCCAAAATGCAGAGCTCGCCATGGAATGGCGAGAGTCATGGGTCGTTCGAACCTAGCCACCTGCGCTCGCTCGGGACATAATAGCCGTGCCGACAATTCTGTCTGCCTTCACCACAGGATACTGCCATGTCTTCGACAACATTCCCGCGCGCAGCCAGCCTGCTGTGCATTTCCTTTTTCGCGTTATCTGCCTGCAGCCAGGGCGATACACCGACCGCCGTGGATCATCTCAGCGCACACGGCAATCACGGTGTGGACGCCGCCGCGGCATCTTCGAAGGCCGTAGCAGGCAAGCCCGGTGCGATGCTGATGGCGGCGAAGGCGGCCACTTCGCGCTTCCACTCCACTGTACAGGCGGAGCGCGCCGGTCATGTGCCCGATCCGCATTGCGTGTCACACCCGCAGCTGGGTGCCATGGGACACCACTGGGTCAACATGGCGATTGTAGATCCGGTGTTCGATCCTGCACGTCCGGAAGCGGTGCTGTATGCACCCGGTGAGGGCAAGCAGATGAAACTCGTGGCAGTGGAGTACATCGTCATCGACGTTGGTCAGCCTCGCCCGAGTTTTGATGGACATCTGTTCGATATCGGCGGCGTTCCACCGCTGATGGCCGCAAACGTGCCGCACTGGAGCCTGCACGTGTGGGTGCACGAATCGAATCCGAATGGGCTGTACACGCCGTTCAATCCGAACGTGAGCTGCAACTGAACTGCAAGCCAAGGTAGAGGCGCTCTTTGCCCGCACGTTCAAACCGTTGACGGTGGCGGTTGACGGTGGCCGGTTGACAGTCGATGTCGCTTCAACCGTCGACTGCGAACCGTTTACCGCTACCGTCAACGGAACGTCTCCATGGCGCTCCTTGCGGAGAGCACGCGCATGACTGGATGTTTGGTCTCCGTCATTGACACTGGAGACTCGACATGCCGAGCACCTATTTCCTGCGATCCCGTAGCTTCGATGGTGTGAGGCTCGCTGCCAGCCTGCACGTGGTCGTTGCGGCGGTCGCGTGCACCGCACCGCCAGCTGAAGTCCCGTCCGCGATCGACCTCGCCCGTTTCTCGCTAGTCGATCTCACGCACGCGTACAACTCGCAAACGATTTTCTGGCCTACTGACACCAATCGCTTCGCGCTGCACGAACTCTCACGAGGCACCACACCCGGTGGGTGGTTCTACTCGTCCAATGCGTTCACGTCGCCCGAACATGGCGGCACGCATCTGGACGCGCCCATCCACTTCCAGATCGAGGGTCGCACGACGGAGAGCATTCCGCTCGAGCAACTGGTCGCTCCGGCTGTCGTGATC
>JBGTFN010000398.1:0-4467 GCA_041747275.1 Gemmatimonadaceae bacterium
ATGCTGACGCCTGACGAGATGAGCGTGCCGAGTGTGCGCGTGAAGCGCGACACGGCCGACTTGCGCAGCACGTCGCCCAGCACGGGCACGCGCAGCATGAACTTGTCGATCAGGAGCTGACCGCTCGAGGTACCGTACGCGGCTTTTATGCCCCACGCGGTCGCGGCGGTACCGACGATGAGCGCCCACCAATATGCATTGAGAAATGCAGAGAGCATGATCACGAATTTGGTCGGACCGGGCAGCTCCATGTTCACGCTGGCGAACATGCTCTGGAAGACGGGGATGACCTTCCACAGCAGCACGACGATTGCGATGACGGCCACGCCCATGATGACGGACGGATAGATCATCGCGCCCTTCACCTTGCGCACGAGGGCGTCGTTCTTTTCGAGGAACACCGCAAGTCGGCCCAGGATGGTGTCGAGAATACCGCCCTTTTCGCCCGCGTCCACCATGTTCGTGTACAGGTCACTGAACGCCTTGGGATGCTTGCGCATCGCGTCGGCCACGGTGTGTCCGCTTTCCACTTCGAACACCACTTCGCGTACGGTCTGCGCGAGCGTCTGGTTCTCGCTCTGCTTGGCGAGGATGTCGAGCGCCTGCACGAGCGGCAGGCCGGCGTTGATCATCGTGGAGAACTGTCGCGTGAAGATCACGATGTCGCGCATCTTGATCGAGCCGCGCGCCTTCTTGGGGCGATGCTCGTCGACCTTGACGATGGTCAGGCGCTGGCGGCGCAGCTGGTTGACGGCGTCGTCGCGCGACGTGGCGTCAATCGTTGACTGCTTGAGTTCGCCGCCAGAGGTGCGCGCGGTATACGTGAACGTTGGCATGCAGGACTACCTCGTGGAGGATCAGCGGCGACCGTTGGAGCCGGCGAGCGCCGTTCCGTTGTTCGCCCGGGCGAGCGGTGATGTGCCGTCTTCGGACTTGCCAATCATGCGCAGAAACTCGTTCTGGTCGCCCGACGCGCGCACGCACTCGTCGGCACTGACCTGCCGCGAGACGTAGAGCTGATAGAGCGAATCGTTGAGCGTCTGCATGCCGAACTTCTTGCCGGCCTGCATGAGCGAGTAGATCTGGTGCACCTTGTCGTCACGAATCAGCGCGCGGATTGCAGGCGTGACCACGAGAATCTCGGCGGCCATCGCGCGTCCGCGTCCCGACAGCTTGGGCAGGAGCGTCTGCGTGACGATGCCCTCGAGCACGAACGCAAGCTGCGCGCGCACCTGGCTCTGCTGGTGACTCGGAAAAACGTCGATGATACGATTGATCGCCTCGGCCGCACTGTTGGTGTGCAGCGTGGCGAACACGAGGTGACCGGTTTCCGCGATGGTGAGCGCCGCCTGGATGGTTTCCAGGTCACGCATTTCGCCAATGAGGATGACGTCAGGATCTTCTCGCAGCGCGTACTTGAGCGCCGTGGCGAAACTCTTGGTGTCCGCGCCGACTTCGCGCTGATTGATGATGCAGGTGCGGTGCCGGTGAATGAACTCGATCGGATCTTCGACGGTAATGATGTGGCCGCGTCGCTCGTTGTTGATCTTGTCGATCATCGCAGCCAACGTCGTGGACTTGCCCGAACCGGTCGGCCCTGTCACCAGCACCATGCCACGCGGTTTCTCGGCCATCTGCGCAATCACACCGGGCAGCTGCAGTTCGTCGAACGTCTTGATCTGGAACGGGATCTGACGAATGACCATGCTGACACAGCCGCGCTGGCGGAATACGTTGCCGCGAAAGCGTGAGAGGTTCTGGATGCCGAACGAGAAGTCGAGCTCGTCTTCCATTTCGAAGCGCTTCTTCTGGTTCTCCGTAAGCACGGAGTACGCGAGCTGCAGCGTATCGCGCGGCTGGAGCACGTGCTCGACCGACGAGTTGATGATGTCGCCGTCCACGCGAAGCTTGGGACGGTCACCGGCCGTGATGTGCAGGTCGGAGGCGTCCCGCTCGATCATTTCATCGAGCAGCATGCGAAGTGAGACAGCGGGAGCGGACGTCGGTGCAGTCATTGGCGTCGAGGGGCGGCGGGCGTGCCCGCGAGTGTGTTTCCACGCCAAGGACGAGCCGCGGAGTGCAGGGAAACCGCTGCAGCGTCCGGATCGCACGGGGCGTGATACGGTTGGCCACCCGCGTGACAGTGATGAGCACCGGTCACGATGGCAGCCGTGGACAATGGTCAGGCGCTGGTTTCGCGAATCACCTGTTCGAGCGTGATCAGGCCCTTGAGCACCTTGAGCCAACCATCCATGCGCAGCGTGAGCATGCCTTCGCTGATGGCTTCGTCACGGAGTACCTGGGAGTCGGCGTTCTGCACGACGAGTTTCTTCAGGTGGTTGGTCATGAACATCACTTCGTACAGGCCTTGCCGGCCCCGCAGGCCAGTGCCCGCACACGCGTCGCAGCCATGACCCTTGAAGAAGGGCAGATCACCGATGCGCGTGTCGAGCGAGAGGTGCTCGAGGTACGGCGCGGCCTCCTTGCTCGCCTTGCCCTTGGCGTCCTGCAGGGCGCGCTCGGTAAACCGCAGATCTGCCAGACGCGTGTCGGCGTTGACCTTCGCGCCAATCAGCTCGGCGTCGTCCGGCGTGTACTTGATCTTGCACTTGGAGCAGATGCGCCGTACCAGTCGCTGCGCCAGAATTGCGTTGAGCGCCGAGGCCACATTGAACGGCTCGAGCCCCATGTCGAGCAGTCGTGTGAGCGTTTCCGGCGCGGAGTTGGTGTGCAGCGTACTGAGCACCATGTGTCCGGTAAGCGCGGCCTTGACGGCGATGCCGCCGGTCTCGAGGTCGCGGATTTCGCCGAGCATGATGACGTTGGGGTCCTGGCGAAGGAATGCCTTGAGGGCGGCGGCGAACGTCATGCCGATTTCGGTGCGGACCTGCACCTGGTTGATGCCGAAGAGGTTGTACTCAACGGGATCTTCGGCGGTCATGATGTTCGTGTCGATTGTATTGATTTTCGAGAGCGCCGAATACAGCGTGGTCGTCTTGCCGGAGCCTGTGGGACCGGTGACGAGCACCATGCCGTACGGATTCGAGATCGCCTCCATGAACTCCGCTTCGGCGCGGGGTTCGATGCCGAATGTCTCGAGGTCGAGCGTGAGGTTGCCCTTGTCGAGGATTCGCAGCACGACCTTTTCGCCGAACAGCGTGGGCAATGTGCTCACGCGGAAGTCGATGACCTTCTTGCCGACCTTGAGCTTGATGCGTCCGTCCTGCGGCACGCGACGTTCGGCGATGTTGAGCGACGACATGATCTTGAAACGCGATATCAACGCCGCCTTCATCTTCATGGGCGGCTTCATGATCTCCTGCAGCGCGCCATCGATGCGATAGCGCACGCGCAGCTCGTGTTCGAACGATTCAAAGTGGATGTCGGACGCGCCCTTTTGCACGGCATCTATAAGGATGGCGTTGATGAGCTTGACGACGGGCGCTTCTTCCACCTGGGCCGCGAGCACGCTGACGTCGGCTTCGACTTCCTGCGATTGCAGCAGCTCGACATCGTCATCATCGCCGGAGATATCCTGCAGCAGCGACTGCATCTGGATATCGGTGCCTTCGTAGTGCTTCTCGATGGCGGCTCGCATGGAATACTCGCCGGCGAGCACGGGCACGATATCGTAGCGCGTGATGAACTTGAGATCGTCGACCACACCCAGATTGGTGGGATCAGCGATGGCTACGGTGAGCTGTCGTCCATCGCGCTTGAGCGGCAGGACGGTATGCTTGGACGCGAGGTCGGCCGGAATGAGCTTGAGCAGCTTCGGATCGACTTCAAACCGTGCGAGGTCCACGGCGGGCATGCGATGCTGCCGCGCAAGGATCTTGACGACGCTCGTCTCTGGAACGAGCCCCATCTTGACGAGAGTCAATCCGAGTCGGTGGCCATTGACGACCTGTTCCTGCAACGCCTTGCCGAGCTGCTCGCGGGTGAGCAGCCCTTCGCGGATGAGAAGTTCGCCGAGTCTGTCGGCGGCCGGTACCGGTTTGGCTGCGGCGGGTGCAATCATGTGGCGACGCGATCCGAGCGAGGGAGCGAACAAGGGATAGAAACGGGCGGCAAGCCGCCGGCTGGGGGCGCGAATCACCGCGTCCGGCCGGAGGAGGGGTTGCCGTGTAATGGACGGAACCCGCTGGAAAACGTCACGTGGGGGGCGAGGGTCTTCGCGAGGGCGGGACCGATGCCTTTGACGCGTTGCAATTCCTCGAGCGAGCCGAAGGGGCCGAGTGAATCACGACTGGCGATGATGCGTTGTGCCAGCGCGGGTCCGACGCGGGGGAGGGCGTCCAGCTGTTCCGCGCTTGCGATGTCAACATCGATCGGCTGGTCCGGTAGCGCGGATTTTTTGCTTTTGGACGATTTTGCTTTGCGGGCGGCTTCGACGGCGGCGAGTTGCCGTTCGAGGGCCGCGGCACCGGCAGCGCGCCCGGCGGGTCCGTCGCCGCCGTGTTCGGG
>JBGTFN010000399.1:0-7057 GCA_041747275.1 Gemmatimonadaceae bacterium
AGCACGCGGCGCATGGTGCGCGCGGCCATCGCGAGCACATGCGTGCGGTCGCGCCACTGCATGCGATCGAGTCCCTCGAGCCGCAGAAACGCCTCGTGCACCAACCCGTCGGTCTCCAGCGTGTGTCCATCACCCTCGCCAGCCAGCTGCCGGTGCGCGATTACGCGCAGGCGATCGTGCAGCATTCCAAGCACCTGCTTGAGTGCGCTCGCATCACCGCCGCTCGCGACGTGCAGCAGTCGGGTGACGTCACCCTGCTCGGGCACTTCGCTGACGGTCATGCGGGTTGGGGAGGGAGGGGCGGCCGCCGAATTCCGCGTTCCGTGGGGTCGGGGACCAGCGGGGCGCCGGGGGCGCCGAGGTCGCGGAGGTAGCGGAGGTCGCTGTGTGGAGTTGCGGTGGGATCGATCTAATAGAAGAGGCGGGAAGGGTGGGGGGAATGGCTCATGGGCGCGTGAGGACCTGTTTTGCTCGCGAGGGCGGATGCGCGGCGGACTGGCCACCAACGGGTGTGAGCGGGGTGCGGGGCGGTGCGACGGTTCGGGATGCTCACGTGCTGACGCATCCTTGACAGGCGCACCGGGAACCACGAGATTCGCGGCGCGCGTTTAATCCCACGCCAGTCGCGGCTCGTCCCACCGTCGGACGTCCGCAACCTCGACCGTCCTTCCGACTACTTCGTCCGCACGACTGTGTTCGCCGCGCGCTCCTGCGCAGCCGCGTACCAGAGGCCGCGCGGACAGCTGAAAGAATCCACACTGACACATCTCCCTGCTGCCTTTGGCAGGGGATTTTGTTGCAGTCGCGTCTCCCGGAGGGCCTTCCGGAGCGCGATCTGCGTGCGTTTCTCACCCTCAGCGGGAGTGTCCGGATCATGCGAGCACGTCTTCGGCGTCTGTGGATGTACGCAGCACTCGCCAGTTTTGTTGTGGCTTTGTCCAGCCGAGAGGCCGCATCGCAGGCCACCGGCACGGTCGAGGGGACCATTACCGACGGCAGCACCGGCCGCCCGCTGGCCGGTGCTCAAATGACTCTTGTAGGCTCACCCTTCCGGACGATCACGCTGGACAACGGCACCTTCCGCATTCCGGCAGTTCCGGCCCGCGAGTGGCGTGTTCAGGCTCGTCTCATCGGCTACGCCCCAATCTCCCGCACCATCACGGTGCTCGCCGACCAGACAGTTCGTGTTGACATCGTGCTTTCCAAGTCGGCCGTCGAACTCGAACAGGTAGTGGTCACCGGCACAGGTCAGGCCGTTGAAGTCAAAAAGCTCGGTAACACCGTGGCTACACTCAGGCCACCCGAGAATACGCTGATCAACAGCGTGGCCGATGTGCTCACCGGTCGTGAGCCCGGAGTGGTGGGCAGTGTCGGCTCCGGCATGACAGGAGAAGGAACCGCGATCCGCATCCGTGGCAACGCCTCGCTCTCCCAGTCGAACGAACCAATCGTGTTTATCGACGGCGTGCGGATGAACTCGGGCGGTGGTCTCGGCATCGGCACCGGCGGTGGTGGTCAACCGTCGCGCATCGATGATATCGATCCCACCACGATCGATCGCATCGAGGTACTCAAGGGTGCCGCCGCCGCCACACTCTATGGCTCCGAAGCGTCCAACGGCGTGATCCAGATTTTCACCAAGCGTGGATCGCAGGGCGCGCCGCGCTGGAACGTGCAGTTCACACAGGAAGCATCGCGCTTCCCGAACACTGTAAAGCCGAACGCTGGCTTTGCGAGGAGCGCCGCGCAGGCCACGCAGCTTAGCGAGCACTGGGGCCAGACGATCCGGCCCTACGAAGTGTTCGAAGTGCCGATTTTCCGGGACAACCTCACGGAAACCGGTGCGGCCAGTACCGCCGCGCTGCAGGTGGAAGGCGGCGGAGACCGCGTGCAGTACTTCGCGTCGGGCCGCTATCAGGGCGAAAACGGACCGTTCGGAGGCACTGATCTCTTTCCGTCAGCGGTTGGCCCGGCCGTCGAGGATGAACTTCGCCGTATCCAGACGAGCCTGAACCTGCAGCTCCTGCCCACCTCCAAGCTTCGAGTGGGCATCCGGAACTCGTACTTCAACGTCTTCCAGCAGATCCCCGAGAACAACAACAACATCTACGGCACGAGCTCGCTGTCGTACATGGCGCGTCCGGAACTCGCCAACTGCGCGGCCTCGTCGTTGGTGGTCAGCGGCAGTCGCCCGCGCTGCGCGGGACTTGGCAACCCGTTCGGCAATCAGGCGTTCATGGGTGTTCGTGAAGCCATGGGGCAGCGCAACGAATCGAATACCAGCCGCTTCAACGGCGTGATCGACGGCGCGTACACGATCACCTCCGACTGGAACGTGAACGCCTCGTGGGGCTACGACATCACGCAGCAGCGCGATGTGGGCTTCTCGCCGTTCGGCTACAATGTGGATGGCATCACCGCGCAGACGGTTGACGGAAACCGCGCCGTATCGGAGCTGTGGAATCGCGTGCTCACCTTTGACGCGAAAACGGGCTACAACCGCCGACTGAGCGATCGCCTCAACACGTCGTGGATCGCTGGCGTGCAGGTGTTCAATACACGCATCACGTCGACCTCCGGTTTCTCCCAGACATTTCCGGGTCCAGGCATCGAAATCGTGGGCGCCGGTGCGTCGAACATCTCTACCGGAGAGGGCTTCAGTACCAATATCACCGGAGGCTACTTCGGGCAAAGCCAGCTCGAGTGGAATGACTGGGCCTTCGTCACGATCGGCGGCCGCTACGACTTTGCGTCCGCGTTCGGCCGCGACGCGGGCGGCGTGTTCATGCCCAAGCTCTCGCTGTCGATCGTACCGAGCGATCGTGCCAGCTGGACATCGTCCACGCTTTCAACGTTCCGGCTTCGCGGAGCCATTGGGCAGGCGGGTCGCCAGCCCGGCGCGTTCGATCGCTTCACCACCTTCGGCTCGCTGGCGGGCGAGGTCGGTGCTGGCCTGGCGCCGAGTCAGCTCGGCAACAACGACCTCAAGCCTGAAATTTCAACGGAGATTGAGGGTGGCTTCGAGCTCGGCCTGTTCAATGATCGCTTCGGAGTCGATTTCACCTATTGGGATCGCACGGTCAACGACGCTCTCGTACCCAGGCAGTTCCCGTATTCAGGCGGATTCCGCTTCTCGCAGCTTTCCAACATCGGGCGGCTCGAGGCCAGCGGCCTGGAAATGGCGTTGCGTGGGCGGGTCACGCAGCAACGCTCGTTCTCGCTCGACCTGTTCGTCAATGCGGCCTATCTGCAGCAGACCGTGGCGGACATGGGCGGCGCGCCCGACATCAAGGTCGGCTACTTCCGCTATCGCGGCTTCATCAAAGAAGGTGATCCGCTTGGCTCGCTGTATGAACCGCAGCTGGCGCGCGCCTGTCCGAGCGGCAACACGCCGGCAACGAACTCTGCAGGCAATCCGATTGCGTGCTTCGGGCCCGATGAATTCCCAATCAACTTCCAGGGTCGCGGGTCTGCCGCGACGCGTGCCCAGCTGCTCGACTACTTCTCGCAGCCGCGCTCTCTGAAGAACAGTGGGGTGCAAAGCACGCTGCAACCGCTGCTGGCGGACTATCAGGGCACTGGAAACGTGCTCGAGCAGCGCGCTGGCAAGACCATTCCCGATTGGACCGGCGCCTTTGGTGGCAGCGCACTGATTGGGGAGCGGTGGCGCGTCGCCACCAACTTCGAGTACCGCACGGGCTTCGTGATCCAGAACCTCACGGACGGCTTCCGCTCGTCACAGCATCCTTCGATCGGGTCGAACACGCGTGATTATGCGGAAATCGAATCCATTCTCGAGAACCCGGCGTCCACCCCCGAACAGCGGCTTGCGGCCTCGCAGGTATATGTGAGCCAGTTCCGTCGCCTGCTCGAGCCTGGACTCAACCAGGCGGAACCGGGTGACTTCGTGCGCCTGCGCGAACTGTCCTTCACGTACACGGCGTCACCTTCCCTTGCGACCCGGCTTGGCGCGCGCTCGCTGGCGCTCACGTTGAGCGGCCGCAACCTGTGGGTGTGGACGAGATACAGCGGCGTGGATCCTGAGGTGAATGCCATCTCGCCGTTTGGAAGCAGCGCCATCGAAAACAACTTCCTGCAGGCGACGGATGCGTTCGGGGTACCCATCCCGCGGCGCTTCGCCTTCACGGTCAACTACGGCTTCTGAGGCGGAGACCCAGCATGATCACACTTCCGCATTTCCTGCAGACGGCCGCGCGCGCCATTCCACTCGCCGCACTCGCGATAGCCGTCACCAGCTGCAACCTCTTTGACACAGAGATTCAGAATCCCACCGCCGTCGAGGAAACGTCACTGCAGAACCCGGCAGCGGCAACGACCCTTGCCAATGGCCTGGGCAGTTCGGTCACTCGCGCGCACGCGGCCGTATTCGGTGCCATGGGCACGGTCACCGATGAGCTGACGTGGATCGGCTCACGCGAGTACTACAACCTGCTCGATGGAGGCGATATCACCGATCCGCTCAACGAGTACTTCAACGACAATGGATGGCCGTTTGTGGCGGAAGCCCGGTGGCTTTCCGACTTCACGTTGCGACGGCTCGAAGGCTTTCAGGCCGCAGGCGACTTGCGCAATCCGAGAGACCTCGCGCGCGCCTACCTGTACGCTGCCACGATGTACAACATGATCGGCGAGTTCTATGACGATTTCGTGCTCTCGTCGAATCGTCAAACCGGCGGTCCCGCTGTCGGGCCGCAGAATATGAAGCAGGTTTTTGATTCTGCCGCAGTCTTCCTGACGCGCGCCGAGGCGATCAACGGCATCACTCCCGAACTGCGGCAGCAGATTCTCGGCCTGCGAGCGCGTGTGCATCACTCGACGGCCATGTGGCAGTCGCTGCGGCCGGCGCGTGTCGCCCCCGCCAACCCGCTGATCAACGATGCCAAGGCCAACGCCGACGCCACCGCAGCGCTGGCAATCATGCCCGCCGGCTACCGGTATCAGATCCGCACTACTCCGCAAAACCGGCCCGGCATCAATATCGGGTTTGAAATGAATCAGCGTCTGGAGATTCGCGCCGGTTCGGAGATCATCACGACGGACGCGGCCGGTCTGCGCCCGCTCGCGGGTCTCGCGGGAATCAAACTCCTCGACCCGGTCTCTGGCGTGGCTGACGCTACAGTGGCGCGCGCCATCGACGAGTGCTGTCGCTCGACGTCCGGCATCGATCTGCCATTTACCATCGTGTCGGCCGCGCAGTTGCACCTGATTCTTGCAGAGGCCGCACTGGCACAGAACGATATCGCGAAGTTCACCACCCACATCAATGCCGCGCGCGCCACCAACGGCAAGCCGGCATGGAGCGCAGCCTCCGGGGTAACAGCACGCAACATGCTCATTCACGAGCGTCGCGTGCATCTGTTCCTGAACGGGCAGCGGCTGACCGATCTTTACCGTTTCGGCCTCAAGGCCGATCGCTGGCTGCCCAACGTGATCGCGTTCAACAAGGCGTGTTTCGCACCCATTCCCTTCCTGGAGCGGCAGACGAATCCGGAATCGATCGAACAAGGGGGCACGACAACCTCCCGACCCACATACTGCCAGTAATGCTCCTGCCGTCGACCACGAGCCGTCCGCCATGTGCGGGCGGCCTCGTGGTGCTTGCCTGTTCTCGCCCTACTTCGCGTGTCTTCCACGATGACGCCGTCTCGTCCGTTGCACCACACCCTTGCCGCGCTCGCCCTCGCCGGCACGCTGGCAACTCCGCTTGTCGGCTGCGTGCGCTACCAACCCGTGGCCGCACTGATTCCACCTGCTGAGTCGGCGACCGTACGGGTCACGCTCACCGACGCCGGGAGCAGGGCAGTTGCGGCTGCGTTGGGTCCCGGCCTGGTGTCGATGGTCGGTCGCACGCAGCCGGCGCGAGGTGACAGCCTGGTGCTGCGTGTCAGTCGCACCTGGCATGTGAGTGGGTTCGACGAGGCAAGGCGTGGTGATACAGTAGTGCTCGCGCCCGCGCACATCGAGACGACGTCGCGCCGGGAGATCTCGGTGTTGCGCACGATCGCACTCGGTACGGCAATCGGGGCTGTTGCCATCCTGTTGCGAAGCGTCGTGTTGCAGTCGGGCAGCGGCGGCGGCACTACTGGCGGCGGCAACGGTGGTGGTACGCCGCCTTGATCGTCGCAAAGGCTGGCTCAGCAATTTCAATCTGGCGCAGCGCTCAACTCCGCGAGCGACGGCAGCGCGCATCTCACTGACGCTACTCGGGGCTCACGAGTTCGCGAATGCGCCGCGCAAGGCGCTGCTCGAAGCGGCCGAGCGAGTTGCACTGAATCGGCCAGGCGCGCGTCCCGTCGGTCACTCGGCCCCCCGCTACGAGTGCGGTGTGAACGGTGCTTGAGTCGGGATGTGCGGGAACGGCGCTCACCCAGGTGAGCAGTGCAGCCGTGAGGCGATACTGGTCCGCATACTCACCCGTCAGCCCGCGTCCACAGTCGAGCGATCGGGAGATGCGCTCGCCAGCGAACTCGCGTCGCATGACGAGGGCCACGTCGCCCAGCTCCCCGCGGCTTCGATCACGCGCAGTGGGCACGATGTTCAACTCATCGTGCGCCGTGCGCAGCGCCTCCCAGGTGCGATCGGGCGACGCACTGACGCCGAGAGTGCGGCCGATGGTGTCAAGCCGGATGACGGTGTTTACTTCAGGGAGGCGCACCGCCAGTGCACGCGAAGGCTGCGCATGCAACTCGTGGCCGGCCGAGAGCAGCGCCAGCGCACTCAATATGGTGCGCACCGGGAGCCATGGGTTGCACGACATGCCGCCATAATTCGTCCGTTATGATCGAAGCGCAAGAGCCAGCGCGCGCATCCGCAATGATCAGGGCTGGCGCGAGCGCAACGACGCCATGAACACATCAAAGCGCGGATTAGCGCGCAACGCTGCAAAGCGCGGATCCCATGGCATTGTGAACAGCCACCGCGAACCTTCATCGCGTGCGCGGGCAAGCCATTCGAACGCCTTATCCGTCTCGCCGATTGCGCCGAGCGCGGCCGCGTGGAGCGCCAACTCCGGACGCGCACCAGCGCGGGTCATCGA
>JBGTFN010000400.1:0-3216 GCA_041747275.1 Gemmatimonadaceae bacterium
TGCGCTGGTGGCGCTGGCGCCAGGCGTGAGCACGTACCTGACTGCGCAACCCGACCGCTCGACGGGCGACGACGCGATGCGTCGGCGTACGCTGGCTCTGAACGAGCTGGTGGTCACGATCGCCGAAGACGCGCCAATCGCCATTCTTGTGGACGACCTGCACTGGGCGGATACGACGTCACGCGCGATGCTGAGCAGTCTGTCGGCCACGTTGCGCGGTGCGAGTGTGCTGCTGGTAACCGCCAGTCGCCAGCTCGATGCACACGCATCGACGAACGAGACGATGCAGCAACTCGCGCTCGAGCCGCTTTCGGAGGATGAAGTCAGCACGCTTGTGAGCAGCATGGGTGAGCTGCCGCTGGGCGCGCAGCCTCCCGCATCGTGGGCGGAAACACTGTGCAATCGCCTGCACCAAGCCGCCAATGGGTCTCCATTGATGGTGATCGAGACGTTGCAGCTCGCGATGGAGCGCGGTGCGCTCACGCTCGACAATCGGCGCTGGGGCTGCGCCGATGAAGCGGCGCTCGACCAGACACTCAGCGGCGGCAGTGCGATTCGTGAACGACTGCTGGCGGTGAGCGACGCAAATCTGTCGACGCTGCTGTTGCTCGCGGTGCTCGGCACTGAACTGGACGCGGGGTCGGTGGAGCGGGTCGTTGGTGCGGATGGCGTGGCAGCACTGCATGATCTCGAATCCCGCGGCCTGTTGACGCACGTCGACGGTGGCTGGCTGATGGCGCATGATGAGATCGCCGAACTGGCGCGTGAACTCGCAACGGACACGCGGCTAGCGCGCGCGCACCGGCATGCGGCGACGGTGCTCGAATCATCGAGTCCCGAGTCGGCGAATACCTTGCTGCGCGCTGCGCGACACCGTCGTGCTGCGGGTGATGCTCGTGCGGTGGAGCAGTTGTTTGCAAGAATCGCGCGTGTCACGGAATCGATCGGCGATCAGCGGGCGCTGTCTGCACTGGCCGGGGATGTGCTGGGGTCGGAGTCACCCCGCAACGAACGCGACACGCTGGTGCATTCGCTGCCGTGGCGTATGCGCAACAACGTGACACGTTCGCTGGCTACCATCATCGGAAGCGTTGCCATGGTGGTGGCCGCCACCACGCTGCTCCAGGGGCTGCGCAGCAGTCCGGCGGAACCGGCAGCAATCGTCTGGCTGCCGTATGTGTCGGGGAGCGACACGTCACTGCTGCGCGTTCCCGTGGATGAAAGCGCATGGCGCGGTGATCGCGAGATCAAGGCGACGCGCGTCGGGATCGATGCGCGCGCGCGCGCGCGGCTCATGCAGATGAACCGTGTCTTCGTGAAATGGGGCGATACGGTGGTGGGTGGGTTGCTCGATGTGGACGGGGCGTCTGCCTTCGACCTTGTTCAGCTCGACCTGCGCACGGGCAACACCGTGAGACTCACCGATGCCACGGGCGATGACTACGGCTTCTCGCGATCCCCGGACGGGCGATTCGCTGTGTTTGCATCGGCGCGGCGGGATACTGTTTTCGAGCATTCCGATGTCTTCCTGCTGGATCGAAACACGGGCGAGCAGACGGCACTCACCGCCACACCTCATTGGGACCTGTCACCGGTCTGGAGCCACGACGGCTCGCGCATCGCCTTTATCCGCCGTTACGCGGAAAAGGCCCCGAGCGCGCTGTGCGTGGTGACGTTCGACGCTTCGGCTACCGAGTGTCGAGTACCCACCGCGGACATCGACCTGCTCTCGATCGCCGCCTGGGACGACGACGGTCACGTGATTGCAACGGGAGAAGCTCGCGATGTGGCCATCACCCGAGTCGTGCGGATTGCGGTCGCGACCGGGCAGACGAGCACCATCGACACGCCATCGACGACCGTACTCATGTCGCACGATGGTCGATTTGCAGTTCGTCGCGAGCGTGCACCAGACGGTGAAGCGGTGCGCGTGGCGGCACTCAACAGGCCAAACATCAGCGCCCTCGTGCAGCTTCCGGATCCTGCTGGCGCTCAGATCGGAATGCTGACGGTCTGGGAAGAATCGTCAAGCGCGGCGCTCTGCCTCGATCGCCTCACGATCGTCGAGGATTCCGGAGCGATTGCGCTCGACTCGCGCGCACGACTGCGAGTTGCTGGCCAGTCGGCGAACGGGCAGGCGCGCAATGTGCCTTACGTGCAGTGGCGGGTGCTCGATACCACGATCGCGACCATTTCTGCACGCGGTGAGCTGCGGCCCAAGTCACCGGGATCAGTGCGCGTGATTGCGTCGGCCGGCGGCTGGCGTGCCGATACGGTGAGCATCAATGTTTCGGGACAGCGTAAGTGGACGCGCGTTTTGCAGGAACGCTGGGAAACGATCGACACGACGAGGTGGCTCGCGTACGGCACGCCGGCACCGGTGCTGCAGCGCGACGGTGCTGACCGAGCACTCAACCCAAACGGTGACGGGCATTCGCTTTCCGGCCTCTATCAGCGCAACTCGACGAGCGCCCGAACGGGCCTGGGAATGGAAGTGCGCGTGCGCGCACCGGTTGTCGGTCCGCAATGGCAGTCGATCACGTTGGCACTGGAGCACGTCATCGACGATGTGACGCTGGGTGCATGGAAGGAATCCGCTGGCCCGACCGTTCCGAAGGAGTGGGCGGATGTGTCGGATGCGCATACATGCCTGCTCAACTTCCCGCGCGCCGAGGGCGGATATGCCATGGAGCAGATCTGGTTCTCGGTGGGGGGCGTCGCGGAACTGACCAAGCGTACGGCTAGACCGATTACCGATGGGGAGTGGCACGTGGTGCGACTGCAGGTGTTTGCCGACGGCCGATGCGGACTGGCGCTGGACGGACGGGTGATCGCCGTCAGCGAAGGTACGCTTTCGCTGAACGAGCCTTTGCGCTTGCACCTCGCGGGTCAGTCCGTGGGCACGCGCATGCTGATCGGCGCCATCGAGATGTGGCAAGGCGAGCGACATGACCTGTCGTGGTTCGACACCGATTCAACAACCAGCGGCGGTCGGTAGCGCTGAGCTCGCGCTCCAGCTCGTCACGCAGCTCGTCACGCAGCTCGTCGAGCTGTTCTGGGGTCAGGGATATCGCCCTCACAAGAAACTTACGGCAGCGCGCCGCTTCGTCGGATCGGCACCAATCCGCTCGCCGCCACCCGCACTTCGCCGACCCACTCGTGCTCGTCTCGCGCCAGCTGCTCGACGTCCTGCGGTACGCGCACGCTCGCGGGCGC
>JBGTFN010000401.1:0-13657 GCA_041747275.1 Gemmatimonadaceae bacterium
CCGCGCGTGGTCACGGGCAGCGCGCCGCATGCACGGGGGCGCCGCGCTTCTCGGAGGTCAGCAGCACGCGGCCGTCGGGAAGCCAGGCAATGCCTTCGCCCTGCACCTCATTCAGGTCCTCGAGCGAACACTCGGCGAGCAGTGTACCTGGCCGGCCGGCGCGCGTCGACGTGAAGACAAGCAGCCGATCGTAAGTGCGAACCGCCAGGCGAGGCTCACCGTCACTGACCGCGAACGGCGCGGAGTAGGCGGCGTCCGTTACCATCGAACTGGGGTTGTTGGTGGGAACAATGGGAAGCGAATCGACCAGTTCCGCAACGGCGACGATGTTCGCGCGCCATGCGCTTGCCGGCACACGATACACGAGTGATGGACGATTTCGTCCGCTCGCATCGCGCAGGCGGCGCTTGGTGGCGAGCCAGAGCGAGGTGTCGGCAGCGACCCACATCGCCTCGACGTCATGCGCTCCATCTGGATATTGGAAGCGAAGGATGGCATTCACCGTGTCGCCTGCGGCCCGGCCGTAGCCCGGAGGCGACGGTTCGGCAAGCCGAAACACCGTCACCGACTTCTGCTCGCGCAGGTTGTCGCCGACATCCCCGATGTACAGACAGACCCCTTCGTCACAGGGACCGATGGCCATGGCTTCCCAATCGCGATTGCGGCTGCCGCGCACTCGCACAGTGCCGAGATCCCGGCCCGTGCTGTCGAAGGCAAAGAGTCGCTCGTCGTTTCCGGCGTCGTTGTGCGTCCAGAAGACGCCGGGCGTTCGCCGTGACGGCACCGCCGACGACGACTCCTTGAGGTCGCGGTGGGTGAATTCGCCGAGCACGCTGACCTCGCTGAGCGACGTCGACACTCCTGTCGATGCTGCGGGCACAGCGAGGCGCGAGTCGCCGCTCTCGACAGCGCAACCGGCGGCGGCAATCGCAAGGACTGCCATGGATAGCACATGCTGCAACAGTTTTCGATGATCACGCGCGCGCGCATGCACCGCACGCGCAAGCACCGCACGATTGCCGGTCGGCATCAATCGCGGCGCTTGATCTCGTAGAGCCGTTCCCTGGCGAGCCGGCGTCCGGTGGGCGTGGCCGCAAGCCCCCCCCCGGCCGTCTCGCGGTAGCGCACGTCCATGTTCTTGCCGATTTCGCCCATCGTGTCGATGACCTCATCCACCGGAATGGCGAATGTCACGCCGGCGAGCGCCATCTCGATGGCGGCCATCGCAATCGCGGCGCCCGTTGCATTGCGGAACACGCAAGGCAACTCCACCAGTCCACCAAGCGGGTCGCACACGAGGCCGAGCGTACCCTGCTGTGCGAGGGCCGTCGCGTGGCCGACCTGCGACGGTGTACCGCCAAGCATTTCCGTGGCCGCGCCCGCTGCCATGCCGGCGGCCGCGCCCGTTTCAGCCTGACAACCGCCTTCGGCACCTGACAGCGATGCGCGATCCGCCACCACCGCTCCGATCAGGCCCGCCGTGGCGAGTGCGCTTACGACATCTTCTTCGTCGATATTGCGCGCAGCAGCGAGCCCTGTGAGCACTGCGGGCAACACACCTGCGCCACCTGCCGTTGGAGCAGCAACGATCACACCCATGGCGGCGTTGACCTCCTGCACCGCGAGCGCGCGCGCGAGGATGTCGCGAAACGGCGTTCCAGCCAGTGGACCCGGCGGCCCCGTGCGCAACTTTGCCGCGTCTCCGCCCACGAGTCCGGACGCCGAGAACAGGTCACCCTCCATGCCGCGCTCGACCGCCCCGTTCATGATGTGCAGCGCACGGCGCAGTGCGTCACGAATCTCGGAAACGGGTCGGCCCTGATCGCGCGCTTCGGTGTCGAGCGCGAGTTGCGACAGCGTGATGCCCTGCGTTTCGGCATCGGTGATGGCTTCGGCCAGGCTGCGATACATCAGGCACTCACCTTGTCGAGACGGAACGCCCACTTGACCCAGGACAGGCCGCGAATCGCGTCGCGCACGTCCTCCGACGGTTGTTCGTCCACTTCGATGACCATGAACGCATCGCCCCCGCGTTCCTTTCGCGAAAGTTTGAGCGTCGCGATGTTCAGCTCGCCGTCGCTGAGGATCGTGGCAATGCGCGCCACGGAGCCCTTCACATCTGCCGCCACGAGCACGATGGTGTGCAGGTTGCCGGTCACGTTCACGGCATAGCCATCGATCTCCGTGACAAGCACGCGGCCGGCGCCGAGCGACGAGCCCACCATCACCGACTTGCGATCACCGCGCTCGACGGTGATTCGCACCGTGTTGGGATGCGCGTCGTCGTCGAGTGTCGTCTTCTCGAACCGATAGTCGAGACCGTCGCGCTCCATGATGTCGAGCGCGGTGCGAATGCGCTCATCGTCCGGGCGAAAGCCCATGAGTCCGCCCACAAGCGCCTTGTCGGTGCCATGCCCTTCACCGGTGCGCGCAAAGGAACCGTGCAACTCGAGCAGCGCGCGATCCGGCGTGTCGCCAACGAGGCATCGCGCGAGCAGACCAAGGCGGCAGGCGCCGGCGGTGTGGCTGGAACTGGGCCCCACCATCACGGGGCCGATGATATCGAGCAGAGAGACCATCGTTGTAATCAGTCCCGCGAGCGCGCTGCGCGCCAGTGCTCAGCGGGGCGAGGCGCCCATACACAGCGCAATCGCGACGAACTACACCAGCAAGCTGCCCAGGTATGCACCGGTGAAGCTGCCGGGCGTCGCCGCGACTTCTTCGGGCGTTCCGGTTGCGACAATGGTGCCGCCTCGCACGCCGCCTTCCGGACCGAGGTCCACAATCCAGTCGGCCGTCTTGATCACGTCGAGATTGTGTTCGATGACGAGCACGGTATTGCCGCGGTCCACGAGCTTGTGCAGGACTTCGAGCAGCACGCGCACATCCTCGAAATGCAAGCCGGTTGTGGGCTCGTCGAGGATGTACATGGTGCGACCGGTATCGCGCTTCGCGAGTTCGGTGGCCAGCTTCACGCGCTGCGCCTCACCTCCGGAGAGCGTGGTGGCGCTCTGTCCGAGATGGATGTAGCCGAGTCCGACATCGCGCAACGTGGTCAGTCGTTGGGCAATGCGCGGCTGGTTCTCGAACACGGTGCACGCGTCTTCGACCGTGAGGTCGAGTACGTCGGCGATGGACAGACCGCGAAATCGCACTTCGAGCGTTTCGCGATTGAAACGCTTGCCTTTGCACACATCGCACGACACGAACACGTCGGGCAGGAAGTGCATCTCGATCTTCACGAGACCGTCGCCCTGACACGCCTCGCAGCGACCACCCTTGACGTTGAACGAGAAGCGTCCTGGTCCGTAGCCGCGAATCTTCGCCTCGGGCAACTCGGCGAAGAGTTCGCGCACCGGAGTGAAGACACCCGTGTACGTGGCGGGGTTTGAACGCGGCGTGCGACCGATGGGGCTCTGGTCGATGTCGATGATCTTGTCGAGATGCTCGATGCCGGTGATGCGATCATGCACACCCGGAATGACGCGTGCACGAAAGAAATGACGCGACAGCGAGCGCTGCAGGATATCTGAGACAAGCGTCGACTTGCCTGACCCGGACACGCCAGTCACTGCGACGAACAAACCAAGCGGAAACTCGGCGGTGATGTCGTTCAGGTTGTGCTCGCGCGCGCCCTCCACACGCAGCGTGTGCGCGGGATCGGGTGTACGTCGCTTCGCGGGCACCGGCACCGAGCGAGCGCCACTCAGAAACTGTCCCGTAATGGACGCGGGCGCGCGCTTGATGTCGTCCACCGAACCGGCGGCGATCACTGCTCCGCCGTGCTTGCCTGCTCCGGGCCCGAGATCGATCACATAGTCCGCTTCAAGAATCGTCTCCTCATCATGCTCGACGACGATCACCGTGTTGCCAAGGTCGCGCAACTGCATGAGCGTCTGCAACAGCCGGTGATTGTCACGCTGATGCAAACCGATGCTCGGCTCGTCGAGGATGTAGAGCACGCCGACGAGGCGGGATCCGATCTGCGTCGCGAGACGGATGCGCTGCGCTTCGCCACCCGAGAGCGATTCAGCGGAGCGGTTGAGCGTGAGATAGTCGAGACCGACATCCACGAGGAACCGAAGGCGGTCACGCACCTCCTTCAGGATCGGGCCCGCGATGCCCGGGTCGAGTCCCGGCTTGCCGGCGCTGCGCACTGGCACCGTTTCGAGAAATGCGAGCGCGTCGGCTACCGAGAGCTCGACAAGTTCACCGATGTTGCGGCGGTGCATGGTGACGGCCAGTGATTCAGCGCGCAGCCGCTTACCCTCGCATGTGGGACACGGCGCCGCCACCATGAAACCTTCAAGCTCGAGGCGAATCGCATCGGAGCTCGTCTCGTCATGGCGACGTTGCACATTCGCGACGATGCCGTCCCATGTCGCGATGTCCGCGCCCGCAGTCGACGTCAGCCGGCTGCTGCGCTTGATAGCGCTGCGCTTTGGTGCCGTCTGCGTTTCGCCAGCAAGGCCGAACAGCAGTTGCCGGCGCACTGTTGCCGACAGCTTGCCCCACGGCGCGTTGAGATCGAATCCGATCTGCTTTGCAAGGCCGGGCAGGATCGAGCGCCGAAGGAATCCGTCGGGTGCCCCCCACGGCAGCACCACGCCTTCGAGAATCGAGATGCCCGGATCGCCGAGTATGAGATCCTCGCTGACCGTACGCGTGGTGCCCAGTCCGCTGCACGTTTCGCAGGCGCCGAAGGGCGAGTTGAACGAAAAGTGTCGCGGTTCGAGTTCTGGCAGCGAAATGCCGCACTCGGGACAGCCCTGTCGCTCGGAAAAGAGCGAAGACTCCGGCTGCTTGCTGTCGTAGCGCACGACTTCCACGAGGCCATCAGCGAGCCGCAGCGCCGTCTCGAGTGAATCGGTGAGACGGCCGCGATCTTCGCTGCGAACGACGAGCCGGTCGACGACCACGGCGATGGAGTGATTGCTGCGTTTGTTGAGCTTGGGTGGATCGGCAAGTTCGATCAACTCGCCGTCGACCACCGCGCGCACGAAGCCCTGTTTGCGCGCCGATTCGAACAGGTCACGGAACTCACCCTTGCGACCCTGCACGAGCGGCGCGCGGATTTCGATGCGCGTGCCTGCGGGCCACAGCAACACCTGCTCGGCGATCTGCACGGGGCTCTGGCGCTGTACGGCGCGGCCGCAGTTCGGGCAGTGCGGTGTACCGGCGCGCGCATAGAGCAGGCGCAAGTAGTCGTAAATTTCCGTGACCGTGCCCACCGTTGAGCGCGGGTTGTGTCCGGCGGACTTCTGCTCGATGGAGATGGCTGGCGACAGGCCTTCAATGGCGTCGACGTCCGGCTTTTCCATGAGACCCAGAAACTGTCGTGCGTAGGCCGACAGGGACTCGACATAGCGACGCTGTCCCTCGGCATAGATCGTGTCGAAGGCGAGAGACGATTTCCCCGATCCGGACAAGCCCGTTATGACGGTCAGCTTGTCACGCGGGATGGTGACATCGATGTTGCGGAGGTTGTGTTCGCGGGCACCGCGAATGACCAGCGATTGTTCGGGCATAGTCTCGTAAGTAATCGAGGCGGCGCGCTTTGTGACAAGACCAACCAGCCGCCGGACGGTTCCATCACGGCCGGCATTCGCGTGATGGCCCTGTGAGGGTTACTCTGCGTGTATGACCAGCCCACTTGCCCCCACAGATGTTGTGCTCGCCATCACCACGGTCGCGAACTCCGACGACGCCGAGCAACTGGTCCGGGCGCTGCTCGAGGCTCACTTGATCGCATGCGGCACGCTGCTGCCGTCGGCGCGCTCGCTGTACCGCTGGGAAGGAGAGATCACCGAGGAATCCGAGGTGGTGGTGATGCTCAAGACCGTGGCATCGCGGCTCGAGGAAATCGGGAACGCATTTACGTTGCACCACCCGTATGACGTTCCCGAGTTGATGGTCTTTCCGTCGCACGCCGGCCTCGAGGGCTACCTGAACTGGGTGCGAGCAGAGACCGAGTAGGTCGCACCTCCGCGGGTACTGTGCAACGCGGCCTGCGGCGCCGAGCAGCCCGTTTAGCTCGCGAACGGCGGCAGTTCGACGCTCCACAGACGCTTGCCGGTCACATCCCACAGCGCGGCTGTGAGCGCGCGTGAAGCGGCATCGATGTCGATCGTACCGTAGAACTGCAGATTGTCGCTGGGCGGCCGATTCGGTTTCGGGGCGGCGCTCACGAAGCGAACCTCAGGACCGAACGTCGCGTCGAGCGCATTCGGTCCGAAGGTGCCAGCATGCATCGGTCCCGCGACGAACTCCCAGAACGCATCGAACTCCGTAAACGCCGCTCGTTCGGGTGAGTAATGGTGCGCTGCAGCATAGTGCACGTCGGCGGTGAGCCAGACCACGTTGCGCACGCTCGCGTCGCGCAGCGCGCGCAGCAGCCGTGCAATCTCGAGTTCCCTTCCGAGCGGGGCACCTGCCTCGGCGTTGGCCACCCCCTCGAAGTTACGCTCGCCGTTCCGCACGCCATCGGCCACGACCAGTCCGATTGGCATGTCGCTCGCGACCACCTTCCACACCGCGGTGCTTTCACGCAGCGAACGTTCGAGCCAGGCAAGTTGCGCATCGCCGAGCAGTGCGGTCTCCGGTGATGCAGTGGATTGCAGGTTAGCGGAGTTCGCGCCACGGTAGCTGCGCATGTCCACCACAAAAATGTCGAGCAAGGGACCGTACGAGAACGAGCGATACACGCGCGAGCGGTCGGCCTCGTCGCGGCGAATCGGGAGAAACTCGAACAGCGCCTGCCTGGCACGATCCGCGAGCACGCGTACGGATTTTTCCGTGTAGCGGTCGTCAGCGTCGAGTGTGAGATCGTGAAACCAGTTGTTCACCACCTCGTGATCGTCCCACTGCGCGATCATGGGCACATGTCGTCCGAATCGCTGCGCGTTGGCGTCGAGCAGATTGTACGCATACTGCCCGCGATATTCATCGAGCGTTTCCGCCACCTTGGACTTGGCGTCGGTGATCACGTTGCGCCAGATCGTGCCATCGTCGAGCGTCACCTGCGGCTGCAAGGGTCCGTCGGCATACACGTTGTCGCCGGAATGGATAAAGACGTCCGGCTCGGCACGCAGGATGGCGTCGTACATGCGCAATCCGCCGCGTGCCTCGTCGATGCCCCATCCCTGCCCGACCATGTCGCCCGACCAGGCTACGCGGATTGCGCGATCGGAGGCACGAGGTGGGGTGCGGAAGTGACCCGTGACCGGCTCACTCATCGCGCCGGGCGTGTAGAGGCTTTCGTAGCTGGCGCGGTAGAAGATCGTCTCGCCGGCTGGCAGATCGCCGATGTCGAGATGCGTGGTGAAGGCGTTGCTCTCGCTGGCCGGCACGCTTCGCACTCGTCGCACGTTGGTGAACCGCTCGGATGTGGACCACTCCAGCGAGAGCACGGCAGGTCGGTCGGAGCGACTCCAGAATATCGCGCGATCGGCACGCGGATCACCGAGCTGCACGCCATTCGGAAGGAGGGGCCGCAGTCGCTCGGGCGTGATGATCGCGGGCGCGCCATGCGCGGGAAGCCACGCGGGCCGACCCAACAGCAGCGACGCTGTAGCGGCCAGCGTTCCGCCGACGAACGCGCGTCTGGGAAGAATGAGATCGCTCATGAGCCACGAAAGATGCGCGTTCTCCCGGCATCGTGCCCGGATTCGCGCCGACCGTAACGCCCTCTGCCGATACCGTTACACGGCGGGCGTGGGGTGACACGCGCGACGCCGTCGTTCGTCGATACTGACAATGATTGAACTTTCCGCTCTCACGAAGCGCTACGGCAAGTTCACCGCCGTGGACCGCCTCGATCTGGTAGTGCCCGCCGGCGAACTCTTCGGTTTTCTTGGACCGAATGGCGCAGGGAAGACCACCACCATGCGCATGATCGCCGGCATTTTGCGGCCGTCCGGCGGCACCGTGCGCATCGCCGGCGTGGACCTGCTCGTCGATCCGATGGGCGCCAAGCGCTCGCTCGGTTTCATTCCTGACCGCCCATTCATTTACGAGAAGCTCACCGGTATCGAGTTCCTGCGCTTTGCGGCCGGCCTGTACGGAGCGAAAGGCAAGGCGGTGGATTATCGCGCGCAGGAGTTCCTCGCGCTGTTCGATCTCGAGCCCTGGCGCGACGAACTCGTGGAGAGCTACAGCCATGGCATGCGTCAGAAGCTGATCATCGCGAGTGCGTTCGTACACGAGCCGGCCGTCATCGTGGTGGACGAACCCATGGTGGGCCTCGATCCGAAATCGTCGCGCACGCTCAAGGAGCTGTTTCGCCGCTACACCGATGACGGACACACCGTGATGATGTCCACACACACGCTCGAAGTGGCGGAAGGCATGTGCGATCGCATCGGCATAATGCAACGCGGATTGCTCGTGGCGTGCGGCACGATGCACGAGCTGCGCGCGGAAAACGGAGACGACGGACTCGAGGACATTTTTCTGCGGCTCACGGGCGAAAAGGCAACGCGCGATGTGGTCGAGGTGCTGCATGCGTGAACCGCTGCGCGCGGCGGGCGTGTTGCACCTGCTCTCTCCCAAGTGGAAGATCGCGCGAGCTCGCGCGGCATCGGCAGGCGAAGGCAATCTTGCACGCGCGGTGGTGCTGGCGCTGCTCGGCAGCGGATTCTTTTTCGCGGCGTTCGCCATCTCGCGAAAACTGCTGATCTACTTCAAGGGAGCCGAGGACATCGGCGCGATCCTGGCGGCAAAGGTTCTGGCGATGCTGCTGCTCGCGTTTTCATCGATACTGCTTCTATCGAACGTGATCGGCGCACTATCGAGCTGTTTTCTGGCGCGCGACCTCGATCAGCTGTCGGCAGCACCCGTTCCCAGACACGCGTTGTATGGTGCACGACTGGTTGAGACGGGCGTGCACGCGAACTGGATGGTGATGCTGCTGCTGTTGCCGCTGCTTTCGGCGTACGGCGCGGTGTACCAGGGTGGGCCCGCGTTTGTGGGCTTTGCGCTGCTGGTGTTTGCGCCGTTCTTCATCATCCCCACCACACTGGGCTCGTTGCTCACGCTGCTGCTCGCAAACGTCTTTCCGGCGCGGCGTACACGCGACATTCTGTCGGTCGTGACGGTGCTCGCGATTGCGACCTTGCTTGTCATGTTCCGCATGGCGCGCCCGGAGCAGCTGGTGAAGCCGGAGGGTTTCGAGAACTTCATGGACTTTGTGGCGGCTATCGACACGCCGAGTTCGCCGTGGTTGCCGAGCGAGTGGGCCAGCGACGCCATCATGGGCTATCTGCGTGGTGGGCCGATATCCGGTGTGCTGCTGCGTCTGTGGGGCGCGGCGGCTGGTTTGCTGCTGGCGGGGCTTGTGGCGCATCGCCTGCTCTGGTCGCGTGGCTTCAGCGCGGCGCAGGAGGGTGCGGGCAAGCGGACCGCGGTTTCCGTGCGTCCGTTCATCGATCGCGTATTCGCGTGGCTGCCGGCGCACCGCCGCGAGCTTGTGCTCAAGGAGCTCAAGATCTTCGCGCGCGATACCACGCAGTGGAGCCAGCTGATCCTGCTGTTCGTCTTGCTCGTCGTGTACGTCGCCAATGTGCGCTACTTGCCGCTGACCGGTGACGGAATGACGGTGTTGCTTCGTCAGCTTGTACCGTTCCTCAACCTTGCCGTGGCCGGCTTCGTGCTGGCGTCGATCGCGGGTCGCTTCGTGTTTCCATCCGTCAGTCTTGAAGGGCGCGCGCTGTGGTTGCTTCGTTCGAGTCCGCTTGCGATGCGCGACCTGCTGTGGGCCAAGTTCTGGGTGGGCGCGGTGCCGCTTATGCTGCTCGCCATCGTGCTTGTGGTCGCCACCAACCTGCTGCTCGATGTCTCGCCGTTCGTGCACGCAGTCTCCACCGCTGCAATCGCGTGCCTGGTCTTTCCGCTCACCGCGATGGCGCTCACGTTCGGCACCTTCTATCCGCAGTACGACGCCGAGAACGCGGCGCAGATCCCGACGTCGTTTGGCGGGCTGCTGTTCATGCTCTCGGCCATCGTGCTCATTGCTGCAGTCGCCTACGGCACGGGCCGACCGGCAGCACGCTGGGTGATGGCCGATCACTTCGGCGCTGCGTTCGATTCGTGGCGCTTGCTGCTGCCGTTTGCGCTGGTGGTGATCACGTGCGCGGCGTTCACGGTGTTGCCGCTCCGGATGGCGGTGCGGAAGTTGAACGCGTTGGAGCGGGGGTAGGATAGGGACCGTACTCGTCCTGCAACGTGGGCTGCGAGAGCCCGAGTGTGCGACTGAAAAACTGCAACTGCGCGAAGTACGCATCTGCCGACACGCGATGTCCTGAATCGTACCACTCATGCAGCGCGTTTGATGGCGCCGCTTCGTGCAGCTTGATTGCCGCATGCTGCGGGACCGCTTCATCCTCGAGACCATTCTGCAGCAACAGGTGAGGGACCCGCGATTGCGCCAGCCACGTGGCTCCGTCAAGCGGACGCAGCGAGGAGACCCACCGTTCCACCTGCTGCGAGGGAAGATCCGGGGGGAAGTAGCGACTCCAGCGGCCGTCTGCCTCACGAAAGTGTTCCACATAGCCGACATCGCCCATCGCCAGCGCGACTGCATTCAACCTCGGAAACGAACGGCGCATCGACCACCAACACGACCGCTCCGCGGCGCGCGAAGCAGCGTGCGCGCGGTCCGGCCTTCGCGCCGCTTCCTGACGCACCGTGGCCCATGATCAGCGCGGGACGGCGCTCGGTGAACTCCGTCTGCGTGAATAGTCGCGCGACGATTGTATCGTGGCCTCCGCTCGAGAGCAGGATGAGTGACTCGCGAACGCCATCGATCGTGTCGCCCACCGAGTCACGTACGATCACAAGCGGCCGACGCTCGTAATCGAACAGGTGAGGCGGGGCGGAAGGCAACGAGTGCGCCTGCGCGTCGACAGGCGCGAGTCCCAGAAGCGTGGCCACCGCAACAGTGTGCGCACCGACGGTGCGAACGACTCGGTGCACGGTTGTGCGACAGAAAGTATGAGGAGTTGGCGTCATACGAATACGACGCTGCGCACACGACCGAAGTTTACCGCCCTGACCAGGTCGTTCAACCCAACTTCACGACGGCAGCGCGAAGCTCGACCGGCGCGAAATTACGCCGCGGCCAACTGCCCGCCGCAGCCGGTGCAAAACCGCGCACCCGGCTGCGTGATCTTCGCGCCACAGCTTCCACATGCACCGGGCAGGTACGAACCGCACGAGGAGCAGTACACGGAGTCGCTTTCGGGACGCGGGCCGCACGTGCCACACTTGGGCCGACGCGCCTGCACCGCTCGTACCGCAGCCTCGACCGGATCTTCGCCTTCTGCTACCGCGCCAAGCACCTCTACCGGTCTCGCTGCATCGTCTGCCTCGCGAAGGTCGTTCAGCGCCATGCGCGTGTACTTGGACTTGAGTTCGTCGTAGTCACTGTCGGACAATTTTCCCGTCGCACGATCGAACTCGATTTCACGCAGCGCTTCGATCGCGAGGCCTTCGTCCGGCGCGAGCAGCGCGGTCCGGTCGGCGCGCGTGTTGGCCAGGGAATATGCGGATCGTGGGTCTTCGTTCTGCTCGACCGAACTGAGCAGCGGAAAGAGCACGAACGTGAGCCCGGCCAGCGCGAGCAGGGTGCCAAGGATGAGGGCGAGTGAACCGTCAGGCATGAGAGCAGTCAGCGGGAATCGTCACGAAGCGCGGCGTCGAGCCGAGCCATCTCGTCATCTGTGGCCTGCACCCCGATGCTGCGAACGCCGCTCGCCGACGAGACCGCAGCCGATTCGACCGCGTTCTTGCGCCATGAGCGCACGAGCGCCGCGATCACAAGTGCGCCAGTGCCAACCGCCGCGAACGGCATGAACCATACCAGCAGGCTGAAGCCGGACTTCTTCGGTGACGCCATGATGCGCTGGCCATAGACCTTGTTGAGTTCGGCCAAAATCTCGTCGCCCGAATAGCCGCCGTTCACCATGCGCACGATATCGCCATGAATCGCCGGCGAGTTGCCACAGGTCACGTCGGTGGTGCGGCAGGTGTAGATATCGAGCGTACACGGACACGGACACGCCAGCGTGCGCTCGAGCGCGATGACTGCCTCTTCGTCGAGCTGCACGGTTGGGTTTGGCTTGGCGGGCGGGCGCACTGGCAGGTAGTAGTCGCCTTCCATGTCGACCGTGGCGCTCGACTGCGCACGCAGCAGCGTTGGTGCAGCGAGCAACACAGGCGCGGCCACCGCACAGCGCGTCAGGAAGCCTCGGCGCGAGAGCGGCGAACCGGTGTGCACGTTCACGCGCTCACCAGCGTCTCTTCATGACGCGGTGCGAGCTCGGCGGCATAACCGCGCTCACGTCGTTCAGCCTGCGGCCACATGACGATCACTCCGCCGAACGCCATGATGATGCCACCGATCCACACCCAGATGACCAATGGGTTGAAGTTGATGGTGAGAATCGCGGTGTTGGCATCGAGCATGCCCGAGAAGAAGACATACACATCCTGTCCCGCCATCTCGAGAATCGCGACTTCGGTGGACGGTTCGAAAGTGGGCGAATCGAACGCATCGAAATGCTGACGTCGCTCAGCTATCATCGGCGGCATCGGTTTGCCATCCCGCTCGACGACGAGACTGATCGCCGTGACTTCGCGATTCACCGTCTTGTAGCGCGACAAACCTTCGCTGCGGAAGGACCACGTGTGTCCCCACGGATCGACGGCGGCGTACGTATCGCCTTCCTTCAGCTCCACCTGCGCGTAGTCCTTCTTGAAGAACTGTCCGGCGAACGCCGCAAACATCACGACCACGCCGAAGTGCACCACGTAGCCGCCGTAGCGACGGCGATTGCGCGCCACCAGTCGCATGCCTGCCGTTGCAAGTCCTTCAGAATACATGCGGCGACGCGCACTGATGCCCTTCACGAACTCCTGCGTGATCGTCGTGGCGACGAAGCCGCACAATCCATAGAAGACGAGCGCGTAGAAGTGTCGCATGCCGAGCGCCATGAGCACGGCGACGGCAGCAAAGCCCATCGCGACCGGCATGATGAACTGCCGCTTGAGATTGGCCGACGACGCGCGACGCCACGCAATGAGCGGACCGATGCCGGTGAGCGCGAGCAGCAACAGGCCAAGCGGCGTATTCACCGAGTTGAAGAACGGCATGCCGACCGTGATCTTTTCGCCCTGCACCCACTCCGACAGAATCGGGAAGAGCGTGCCCCACAGCGTGGTGAAGGCGATGCCCACGAGCACGAGATTGTTGTACAGGAACGCCGCCTCGCGGCTCACCATGCTCTCGAGCTCGGCCTTCGCTTCCATGTCCTCCAGTCGCGTGGACACGAGCGCCGCGGTGAGGATGGTCGCGGCGATCAGGAATCCCAGGAACCAGGAACCCACGCTCGACTGCGCGAACGCATGCACGCTCTCGATCACTCCGCTGCGCGTGATGAAGGTACCGAGAATGGACAGCAGGAATGTCAGCACGACCAGCGTCACGTTCCACTTGCGCAGCATGCCGCGCTTTTCCTGGATCATGATCGAGTGCAGGAACGCGGTGCCGGTCAGCCACGGAAGCAGTGACGAGTTCTCGACGGGGTCCCAGGCCCAGTAGCCCGACCAACCGAGTTCCACATACGCCCACCACATGCCGAGCACGATGCCGATGGTGAGA
>JBGTFN010000402.1:0-10490 GCA_041747275.1 Gemmatimonadaceae bacterium
TGCGCAAGCCACGGGCCGGAGCGCTGCTCATGCTGTCGGCACCGCGCGGCTCGAACGGAATCCAGGCTGTCACGGACTGGGGCAGCGGAAGCTGTCCCCCGCTCCACCACCACCAGGCCCCCGCCACTCCGACCACCAGCACCGCCGTTCCGATTGCTCGGCTCAGGCAGCCCACGTGGCCCCACGTGCGTCGATTGCTGAAGGAGACTGAGGGCCGTTTCTCTGCATCCTTTGAAGCTAGCCACCCGGCTCGCCTTGGACGAGGGCAGCGTCCGGACGCCGATGCGGTCACGAGCCCCTGCCGACTGCCACCCGAGTCGCGAGTGCGCAGTGGGGGGCAGCCATGCGACGCGGCGACTTGCCGATGGAACCCAACTGCTAGTATGTAGCGATTCTTGGTCGCCCTCCGGCGTCGATCCATATCCCAGCGCTCCACTGAAGCAGAGGCATCCTTAGAGCCACACAACGACGAGGAGCTCTTGGCGTTCTATCGACCAGTAACGAGACTCGGTCGCACAGTGTGCCTGTTCCTGACAATCACCGGGTGCGAGCAGCGCGGCGTACCAGACGCGGAGACCGTAACCGTTGACTCTGCGGGCGTGCAAATCACCACCATTGGGCGTTCGCCCGACCAGTTGCCCGAGTGGCGAATAGACCGACAGCCCCTGCGCACATTCACAGGCGGCGAGACGGGCGACTCTACCGCGCTCTCTCTTATTGGACCGGTCCGATGGCTTGCCGATGGCGGTCTGGTCATCGCTGATCATGGTGCCGCTCGACTTCTTGTGTACGACTCCGCTGGCATCTATCGCCGAGCGTTGGGACGTCAAGGCGCGGGCCCCGGAGAGTTGCGGAACATCACTTCAATCTCGACCCATGCCGGAGATTCGATTGCAACGTATGACGCATCGCTTCGTCGGCTTTCCTTCTGGCATGCGAGCACCGGCTTTGTCAGACAAGTGGGCCCGATTGATGGCGGCACGCTTGAGGCATGGCCTGCCGACGCGTGGCCCTGGCAGGATTCCATGCTCGTCGTGCTCCAACTGGCCACGTCGCCCAAGCCGGCCCTGACGAACGGCGAAACGGTTCGTCGCTGGCAAATGCGCGCCCAGCTCACGCTTCGTGATCACGAGGGTCGTGTGCTTGACACGTCGCCAACGTTTAACGGTATGTATACCGGCGTGTATGGCGACGGTGACACTCGACTTCCGTTCTCCAATCAGCCTTTCGTCGCCGTCGCGCCGGATCGTATCTATTTTGGATCGGGCGAGCAGTTCGCATTGGCACAGCTGACACCGACGTTCACGCTCGCCGGCGAGCTGCGATGGCCAGCGCAGGACGAACCGCTTGCGGTGGAAGAGGTGAACGAAGTGCAAGACGAAGCGATAGCCAATGCTGCTCGCCGCGTACCACTTGAGCGCGCTCGCGAAGCATTCTCACGAAACTTCCGGGCGGAGATACTGCCGGCAAATCGCCCATCTATCGGTCGAGTGCTGGTCGACTCTGATCAGCGCATCTGGGTGGAGCGATTTGAGGCGCAACGCCTCGGGTCGGAGTTCCAAGCGAACGGCAAACTCTGGACGGTTCTCGCTCCTGATGGACAACCGCTCGCTCGGCTGGCCTTGCCTCGAAACACTCGGCTCGAAGCCATCCGGGGAAGCCGCGTCGCTGTAGTGCAGCGCGATAGTCTCGACGTGCAAAGTGTCGCAGTCTACGATCTGAGGCAGCCGTGATGTGTGCTCGTGCCCCTGCCAACCACTTCCTCGGTCGGCCGTCGCTCCCATCACCGGCATCTCCCTCACTGGTCTCGTGCGCGAGACTGCAGGCGTGGGCCTCGCAAAACTCGAACCAGAGGGGAGCGCGCGCGGCGCGGCGAACGCGATTCCTCCACCCTCATCTCCAATCAACCCGTTCGACGACGAACACAACCTGCTCGGAGACCGCGGCCATGACCGCCTTGCTGGACCAACTGCTCCATCACGCGCACGTCCCGCGATCGCGGCACGAACCAGGACTAGCCGAGCCGTCGCAGCGCTGATTTCTCGAAGACACTGGTGATGCGTGTGCCATCCCACACGTAGGTCAGGTGCGAGGCCTGACGACAGTTGCTCACGAGGCGCGGTCGCCAGATGGCAACGCACTCGCCAGCGGCGTCGCGCACACTGGGGTATACCACGCCGTTCGCCGACTGCTCGCGCTGCGTCGCTGCAAACGCCTGCGACGCACTGTAGTCCTGCGGATGAAACAGCGACGCCCATTCGTCCCGCGCAGTGCGCAGATCGATAAGCTTCGCGCGCATGGTCGCGTGCAGCACGCGCATATCAATCTCGATCGCGAGCTGCTTCGTCGCAGCGAGGAATTGCTCCCGGTGATGTACGGTCTCGGCGATGGCCGTGTCACGCGTGTGCGCAGCGTAGTACGCTCCGAAACCGGCGGTGGAGAATCGTCCCCCTGACGGTGACAGGTGAGTGAACGACGCCATGACGTATCCCGCGCCTTGTCCGCTGATGCGGTCTGTTTCGGGGACAGCTGCGAGCGCACCAACTTCTTCGCGCAATCGCGGATTCGTCATCGCCTCCACGGCAAAGACCGCCTCGAGGTCCGATGCGTGAGCCACGCGCTCGAACAACGACACCGGGGGGAAGCGACTGGGAATGATGCGATAGCTAGGCTGCCACCGCACGAGCGTGGACTTCAGCGCATCGGCCTGGCGAGGGGACCGGCGCATCACACCCAGCCGCCGCGCTCCGCGTCGAGATACTGCCGCACGACGTACAGATCCGACACGTTGCCCGAGAGCATGCGATCGAGCGCCGAGTCGCCGTGAAAGGGCCCGGCGGCGTTCGGCTGCCGCACCCACGCGTCGGCGGCCTGAGACTGCGGCAGCAGCAGTTGCAACGCCTTATAGATGCCGAGCACGTATGAAACGCGTTCGAGCACATCTCGGCTGACCTGGCCCACCTGCCCGCTCTTCCACTTGAAGTATGTGGACGTTGCCGGAGAGCCCAGCAGGGCGCGAGCTTCGGCGGCGCTGAGTTGCCACGCGTCTGCAATGCGGAAGAACGTGCGCAGCGCTGCGGGGGCAGCCGCCTGCAGATCCGTCGATGCGGCCAGTTGGGTGCGAGTCATAATGAAGTCTCCATGTGGACCATACATCTACATTAGTCCACATATAGACTTTGCGTAAGTGCTGTTGCGGCGCGCACGAGCGGCATCCCCGCGGAATGCGCGGGCCGGTATCGCAGCGCCTCCGCCACATGATCCGCACTCACTTTGTCGGCGCCGTCGAGGTCCGCAATGGTGCGCGACACCCGCAGTACGCGATGATATCCCCGCGCGCTCAAACGCAAACGCTCAGCCGCCAGGACCAGCATCGATCGTGCGTCACGCTGCAACGTGACCGTGGCAATGAGCAGCCGAGAGGCGACGCTGGCATTCGTGCTCGCGGGCGGGCGAGCCGACACGCTGTCGGTGCGCACGTAGCGCACGCGCTGGCGCTCCCTCGCTCCGGCAACGCGGGCGGCGATGATCGCGGATGGCGTGCCGAGCGACAAATCGTCGAGCGCTGACGGAGGCACACGTCGCACATGGACATGCAGGTCGATGCGATCGGCCAGCGGCCCCGACAGGCGCATGCGATGTCGTTCAAGCTCCGTGGGTGAACACCGACACTCGCGTTCAGGGTCTCCCGCGTATCCGCAGGGACACGGATTGGTAGCCGCGACCAGCATGAAGCGCGCGGGAAAGCGCAGTGACGTGGCGGCGCGTGCGAGCGTCACGTGCCCGTCCTCCATGGGCTGTCGCAGCGTCTCCAATACGTGACGAGAGAAGAGCGAAAGCTCGTCGAGAAACAGCACCCCAAGGTGCGCCAGGCTCACTTCTCCGGGGCGAGGAATGCCCCCGCCGCCTACCAGTCCGGCGGCGGACACCGAATGATGCGGCGCGCGAAACGGACGGTTGGGTCGTGTCGGTCCCGATCCCAGCAGTCCCGCCACCGAGTGCACCGCCAGCACCTCGAGCGCTTCATCGTCGTGCAGCGGCGGCAGCACACCGGGCAATCGCCTCGCCAGCATGGTTTTGCCGGCGCCGGGCGGACCGATGAGCAGCACGTTATGCCCGCCAGCTGCCGCAATCTCGATTGCGCGCAGTGCATGCTCCTGTCCGACCACGTCGGACATGTCGCATTCCTCGGCGCGATTCTCGGACGGCCCGCTTTCACCCGGCGCCACGAGTGAAAGAGATCGCCGAGCGACGAAGTGCGTAAGCTCCTTGCCAGTGAGCGTGTTGCTTGGCGCTGCGTCGAGGCGGAGCATTTCCACGAGTTCAGCGAGCGTGTCCGGAACCAGCACGCGTACGCCATGCACACACGCCGCTTCCGCAGCGTTCTGCGGCGGAATCACCAGCACATCCCCGCACGCTGCAGATCGCCGTGCTACGGCCAGCACGCCGCGCACGGAACGAAGGCTGCCATCAAGTCCCAGTTCACCAATCGCGCGCAGCCCACGCAGACGGTCGGGATCCAGCTGACCACTTGCGGCCAGCACACCGAGCGCGATGGGCAGGTCAAACGCCGTGCCGGCCTTGGGAAGGTCACCGGGTGAGAGCGACACCGTGATGCGCCGAGGTGGTACGACGAAGGCGGAGTTCGCGAGCGCCGCGCTCACGCGGTCGCGGCTTTCCTTGACCGCGGTCGCCACCAAACCAACGAGCGTCCAGCAGGGCAAGCCGTTGGCGATGTGCACCTCGACGGTGACATCGACCGCGTCGATTCCGATGACGGCGGCGGAGGTGGCAGCAGCAAGCATGGCACACACTGCGCCGCACCAGCCACAATCACTTCACCGAAAAACCGCGCGCAGGATCGTTACCGCGCATATCGGAACATGAGCTCCACCAGCTCATCGTACACCTCGTCCGCCGACTCCTGATCCGTGCGCGCCGCGTTCGCCGCACAGTGCTTGAGATGATTTCGCATGAGCTCGCGCGACACGCCGCGCAGCGCTTCCTGCACCGATGCCACCTGCGTCAGCACGTCAGCGCACCAGCGCTCTTCGTCCACCATCTTCTGCAGCCCGCGAACCTGCCCCTCGATGCGTCGCAGGCGCGCCAGGTTGCGCTTCTTGATGTCAGGGTCCACCGCCGTTGCATGGCGCGCGTCAACTGCCACTCCGGCAGCGTCCGGCACGCCGCACCCGCACTGGGCCGACACCCGATCGTCCTTCGTTTCGTCCTTCGTTTCGTCCTTCGTTCCGTCCATCGTTTGGTCCTTCGTTCCGTCCTTCGTTCCGTCCTTCGTTCCGATCGTCGCATCTGCCATCGCCTTCTCTCCCTCACAGTGAGCGTCTTTGCTTCAACTGCACTCCATGTTCTTATAATACCCTACCCCCCTATATCACCGCCACCCGTTTGTCTGTCCTACTAGAATCATCGTCATCATGCCCGTCACCGCGCCCATCGTCGACACCGCCCAGCATCTCTCGTCTCACTTCATCTTGCATCTCGCGCGGGCGCTGCATGCGCATGGCTATCCCGCGCACCGGCTCGAGTCCGTGCTCGTCGACGTCGCCGGGAAGCTTGGTGTTGAAGCACAGTTCTTCACCACGCCCACATCGATCTTCGCCGCCTTCGGCGCACAGGATGCGCAGCGCACGCACCTGATGCGCGTCGAGCCCGGCGAGCCAAACCTCGGGCACCTGTCGCGACTCGACTCGATCATGTCGTCGGTGCTCGACGGACGCATCAGTGCGTCGGAAGGCTCGGTGCAGATCGGCGCGCTGCTCGCTGAGCCACCGCGGTGGACTCGCTGGCAAACGCTTATCGCCTTCGTGCTCGCGTCCACCGCAGTCTCGTGCTTTCTCGGTGTCAGCGTGTTCGAGGCATTCGTGGCCGGCGTGCTCGGGCTCGTGGCGGGGCTGAGCGCATTGGCCGCCAATCGCACGGCGGCGCTGGCTCCGGTTCTCGAGCCGTTTACCGCCAGTCTCGTATCGACAATCGCTTTCCTGATTGCCGGGCTCACCACGAGCGGGAATGCGTATCAGACATCGCTCGCGGGCCTGATCGTGCTGCTGCCCGGACTCACCTTCACCGTCGGGCTCACCGAGCTCAGTACGCGACATCTCGCCTCCGGCACCGCACGACTCGCGGGCGCGCTCGTCACGTTCCTCGGACTCGGCTTCGGTGTCGCGCTCGGCTCAAAGGCCGGTTCGTTGATCGCCATCTGGCTCCTGCAAGGCGAACCGGCGTGGGTGGTCACGTCGCCGCAAGTCGCGTGGTGGACCGAACCCATTGCCGCCATTCTCGCGGCAGTCTGTTTTGCGGTGTTGCTGCGCGCGGAACGACGCGACGTGGGTTGGATTGTACTGGCTGGTGTGGCTGCCTACACCACCGCGAGATTTGCCGGCCGAGCGATGGGCGAACATCTGGGCGCGTTCCTCGGCGCACTCGTTGTGGGCGCGGGCAGCAACCTGATTGCGCGTTGGCAACGGACCACGGCGATGGTCACACAGGTGCCAGGCTTGCTCATTCTGGTTCCCGGCAGCATTGGCTTTCGATCGGTCACATCGATGCTGGGCAACGAAACAGTGCTCGGCATCGAGACTGCATTTCGAGTGGCGATTGTCGGCACGTCGCTTGCAGCGGGCCTGCTTGCCGGCAACGTGATCACCGGCATCGCGCGTCCGGAGTTCGCGGAAGGGGATCGCGGTCAGGGCTAGTAATCGCGATCAGGACACGTCCGATGCATCAGGTCTCCCGTGTCGCCACCGTCGTCCGGTATGCGGCGCGACCGAATCCCAGTAGCGCGATCGTGAACAGCATTCCAGCAATCGTGCACACTGCAAGCGACCAACGCAGCGCCGCCGGATCTTCGAAAACGTGATCCGTCAGCAGTGCGACTGCAGTGGGACCGAACGCACCAGCGAACAAATTGACCACGAGGAAGTACACGGCCGACCCCTGTCCGCGCATTCGCGATGGCAGTGCCTCGGCGACCGCCGCGCTGGCCGCGCCCCATGGCATCGCGGCGAACAAGTTGACCGGGACGAGCAGCACCGCCGCCAGCGTTGCCGACGATACCAGCGGATAGATGCCGGCGCTCAGCAACATGCCTACTGCCGCCAACATGCCCACTCGCAGCGGAGCGTCGAGCTGTCCCGCGCGTACCCAGCGATCGGTAAGTCGTCCGCCGAAGAGCGTGCCCGCCACACCGACCGTCATCGTGAGCACACCCTGCAGTGTGCCTGCCTCGGTGGGCGTCCAGCCATGTGTGCGCACGAAGAATGTTGCAAGCCACGCGGCAATGCCGTAGTTCACCGCCGCCGAACATGCGAAGCCGAGCGACAGCGTGCTCATCGTGCGCGCGTTGGCGCGGAAGTACGCCACGACATCGGCAAACGGAATCACGCCCGCAGTCCCGGTGCGCGGCGGTTCGCGCATCGTCATGGCAAGCACACCGATGAGCAGGCCGGGCAGCCCAACGATGAAGAACACCGTTTGCCAGGGACGGATCTCACCCACGATTGGCAGCGTCCATCCGCCTTGCGCATCAGCGAGTCCGACCACGTACGCGCCGAGTGCGTAGGCGATACCGGACCCGAGAAAGGTGCCCAGCATGTAGACGCTCATCGCCGTGCCACGGCGCTCGCGCGGAAACGCGTCGGCAATGAGGGAGACTGCCGATGGGCCAAGCGTCGCTTCGCCAACGCCAACGCCGATGCGCAACATGAACAGTTGCGCGAAGCTGCGGGCGAGTCCGCTGAGCGCCGTCATCGCACTCCACAACACCGCGCCGATTGCCACGATCGCTCGTCGGCTGCGCCGGTCGGCCAGGCGCCCGATCGGAATGCCCAGCACGGAATAGAACACCGCGAAGCTGAGACCCATGAGCAGCGACACTTGTGTATCGCTGACCGAGAGGTCGCGCTTGATCGGCTCGACGAGCAATGACAGAATCTGGCGGTCCACAAAGCCGCTGACGTTCGCAAGCGTCAGCACGGCCACGACGTACCACGCCTGTCCACCGGTGAGCGCACGCTGCACTGTCCGGGCTTCCCCCGGTGTGGAGTGCTGCGACGTCACGTAGAATGTTGGCACGCGGCGATGTCGCCGGACTTTATCATGACGATGGGATGGGGGTCGGTCACGCGTATGGGATCAACGGGTAGCGACTTCAATCTGGTGCTGCAGTCCACCCTTCCGCACGGTGTGCTGTCGGCGGTGCATCTTCCTACTGTTGCAGACGTCGACGCGATCGAGGCGACGTTGCGTCTGGCGCGCCCCCGGCTGCTGCCGATGGAACAGGAGCTGGCGGACGCACTCTCCATCACGCGTCGCGTCTCCTTCGTCGGCGGGCGCATCGCGCTCCGCGCTGCGATGCAGACCGCCGCGCCGCATACGCGGGAGGTCGCCGTCTTGCGCACGACAAGAGGCGCACCGCTCATGCCGGAGGGAGTGCTCGGCTCTGTCAGCCACAAGCGTCGCGTGGCCATGGCACTCGTCGCACTTACAGCGCCTGACGTGCACACGCTCGGCGTCGATGTGGAAGAAATGCCAACCGTCGCCGAACTCGCCCGCCCAGACCTTGCCCCGAAAATCCTGACGTCGTTCGAACGACACTCGCTTGGGGATCTCGCCGAACGCGATGCGATCGCGTATCGCGAGTCGGTGCGGCTTCGCTTCGCGCTCAAGGAGGCGGTGTACAAGGCCATCGATCCGCACGTGCATCGCTACGTGCGCTTCCAGGAAGTGGAAGTATTTCCCGACTTGTCCGGCGAGGTGGAAGTGCGCCTCGCGCTGCCGGAGTTTCGTGGTCGTGTGATCACGGTGCGTGCGTGGTGGACGCAACTCGAGCAGTATCTCGTGGCGACGGCGATCGCGTCGCCCCTTGATTAGCCCTCTACAGCAATCGGCGTCGCGCTCAGTTCATGTCGCCGACCAGCTCGACCGTGCCATCAGTTGACGATGCTGATCAGTTGACGATGCTGATCAGTTCCACGTCGAAGACGAGCGTCGCGTTTGGCGGAATCGGCCCTGAACCTGTCGGTCCGTATCCAAACTGCGAACCCATGACCAGCCGCCGCTTACCGCCAACACGCATACCCCGTGTGCCGATGTCCCAACCGGCAATGACTTGCTGCGGCTGCGCACCGATCCTGAATCCAAAGAGCGGCCGGCCAGTCACGTTGCTGTCGAACTGGATTCCCGTGCGCAGCCAACCCGTATATCGCACCAGAATGGAATCTCCTGCAGACGCCATGACGCCTCCGCCTTCGACAATGTCCTGCGTATACAACCTGGGCTGAAGCTCCGTCATATTCTCGAGGTTCACGCCCAGCGCCGCCGCAAAATTTTCCGCCGCGGGATCGGATGCCCGGTTGGGACCCGTGGAGTCGGAGCCATTGCAGGCGGTGATAGCGGCTGTCACGAGCAGAGTGAGGGCGGCCAGAACGCGGCGCATCGGACGCGCTGCGGAGAACGTTTGGGCAGAGATAGCAGACATGGATGTCGAATGACGAAGAAAGGTGCCAGAAGCCAGTGCGCTTCAGACACGCTCAGCGACATGCAGCGCCACCCCGCCTGCCAGCCATCGGCGGACTGAACGGGTGCGGAACCCATGCTCGGTGAGCGTGCGTGAGAACTCCTGCCACGACATGAAGTGGTCGATGGAAGGAGCGATGTAACCGTACACCACAGGCGAGCGATGCCATGCCCAACCCACCAGGTTGCCCGCCGCGCGCAGATAGCCCAGAAGCCCCATGCGCCACGCCCACAGCTCGGGTCGGTAGAAGTCGAGAGTGACGTACAGGCCGCCTGCACGTAGTACACGCGCGGCCTCCTCGATAGCCAGCACGGGATCCGGTGCGTTTCGCACACCATAGCCTGAAGTAATCACGTCAACCGATCCGGCGGCCGTCGCCAGGAGGCTCATGTCGCCTGTGCTGATGTGGACCTGCCCCGCCACATCGCTGTCGCTGCCGCGCAGGCGCTCGCCTGCCAGTCGCGTCATCTCACGCGAGGCGTCGACGCCCAGCACCCGCAATCCCGCTTTCCCCGATCCAACGGCTCGCGCCACCCCGATGGCGAGGTCGCCAGTGCCGCAGGCCAGGTCCAGCACGAGCGGGTCCCGCCGATCGGCCGACAGCAGGGCCTTCGCGACCACGGAAATCACCTCTACTTTCCACCGCGCGTCCATGCCGAACGAGAAGACGCGCGTGAAGGCATCGTAGCGGGGCGCGATGACATCGAACATTGGCGTGACGAACGACTGCTTGCGCTCCGGGTCCGCGAGGTACGCCTCGAGGTCCAAGGCACCGAGCGCCCGCGCCGCCGAGGGTGCCGATGTGGCGTCGGCGGTGCGATTATTCGCCGTATGACTCACGATGACCTGAAGGTTCGGGTGCCCGCGACCCAACACCGACGCGTCGGCCGCGTGGCTCGCGACGCCATGATGGCGATCGCCGGTGGTGCGGTCGTGCTTGGTGTGGTGCTGGCGA
>JBGTFN010000403.1:0-8538 GCA_041747275.1 Gemmatimonadaceae bacterium
CGACGTGCTGCAGCCGACAGCGCGCGAGCCGATTCGCTCATGACTCCGCTGGGCGCACCGCCGGGCGTGCGTGTGCCGCTGCCCACCAGGGTAGTGCCTCCGCCACGTCTTCCTCCCGATACGCTGGGTGCGCACTGATGAACCTCATGAACGTGCTGAAGGCACTTTCGGTGTTCATCGTGCTCGTAGCAGCACATTTCTCCATCAGGCCCCTGCTTGGCGGACCGGCGCCAATCGATTTTCTGTGCCTCGCAGTGCTCTTCGCTGCCGTACGGGTGCGGCCGGGTGCGGCCGCGGTCATCGGATTCCTGTCGGGCCTTGGTCTCGACTCGCTGGCGCTGGAAGGTTTCGGCACCGGAGCGCTCGCATTTACCGTCGTCTCGTTCGGGGCGTCATGGCTCAAGGCCGTGTTCTTTGCGGACAATCTTGGACTGACGGCGCTGTTTGTATTCCTTGGAAAATGGGCGTTCGACGTCGTGTACATTCTCATCAGCGGTGGTGTGCCCGATGGGCAGGTGCTGGTGCAACTGCTGCTGTGGTCTCCCTTGTCCGCGGCACTGACGGCGCTCGTGGGAGTCTTGCTGCTGGTTCTCGCTCGTCCGGTGTTCGGAACGCGTCGCTCAGGTTATCGTCGATGAATGCAGTATGGTGTGACAGGCGGATGACACGACGGAGCAGCGTGTGAGTTTTCATCCAAACGATGTGGCGCGTCGGGCGCGTATCGCGCGCACGGTCGTGGCACTGGTCATCGCCGGGCTCGGACTCGGCTTTTTCCGCACGCAGGTGCTGCGTAGCACGGAGTACGCGCAGCAGGCAGACGGGCAGCGACTGCGCGAGGTGCCGCTGGTAGCACCGCGCGGAATCATCTACGACCGGAATGGCGAGATAGTCGCCGAGAACCTGCCGGGCTACACCGTGTCATTGCTGAGCCCCACCGCGGACTCGCTCAACTCGGCGCTCGACGCGTTGGCGAAAGTCATTCCGATCGATCCAGTGCACAGAAATCTCGTGCTGCGTCGCTATGAACGTGCGCGCTCGCGACCGGCTGTGATCTTCAACGACGCCTCGTTTGACGTCGTGTCGGCACTTGAAGAACGACGCGTGGAGTTTCCGGGCCTGATCATCGAGACCAGTCCCAAGCGCTACTATCCGGACGGCGAAGCAATTGCGGCGATCATCGGCTATACCGCCGAGATCGACGAGAAGGAGTTGTCGTTGCCGGCGTTCGAAGACTACAAGGCCGGCCAGTACATTGGGAAAACCGGGCTCGAACGTCAGTACGAAGCGCGACTGCGCGGCCAGGAAGGGCGTCGCTACGTGGAAGTTGACGCTCGCGGTCGCGTGGTGCGCGAGTACGGCGTGCGCGATGCCGTCGCGCCGTCTGCTCCCGCGGCGATGAAGAGCACGATCGATCTCGACTTGCAGCGCTTCATTCATGACACATATGGCGACTCGCTGCTAGGCGCTGTGGTAGCACTCGAGCCGACGACTGGAGCCGTGCTCGCCCTTTACAGCGGTCCTTCGTTCGACATCAATCGGTTCACCGGCGGCGTACCCGCATCGTATTACAACCAGTTGCGTGACGATCCGCGGCGACCTCTTTACAGCAAGGCGATTCAGGGGGCGTATCCGCCTGCATCCACATGGAAGCTGGCCACCGCGGTCATGGGCATGGAGCAGGGCATCACGGAGATCAATACGCGCATGGAAGTTCCCTGTACAGGCGCCTACCAGTTCGGCAACCGACCGTTCAGGTGCTGGAAGCCTGGCGGGCATGGAAGCCTCACACTGGGCCAAGCGATCGCCAACTCGTGCAACGTCTACTTTTACCAGCTTGGGCTCAAGATCGGTCTGGAGAATCTGGTGAAGGGTGGCTTGCGCATGGGGTTCGGGCAGCGCACGGGCATCGACCTACCGGCTGAAACGCGGCCGACGTTTCCCACCGAAGACGTGCGCGCCTATTTCAACAGCCGGTACGGCGCGCGTGGATGGACGAATGCGGTATCGCTCAGCTTGAGCATTGGCCAAGGCGAGAATACGCAAACGGTCATCAACATGGCGCGGTTCTACACAGCGCTCGCGACCGACGGTGCCGCCGCTCCTCCACACCTGATCGAGACGGACGTGCAGCGCAATCAGTTGTTCTCCCTGCGTCCCGACCAACTGGCGGCGCTGCGCGTGTCGCTGACCGACGTGGTGTCCGGGCGCGGAACGGCCGGCAGCGCGGCCGTCGAGGGTATCGTTGTGGCTGGCAAGACGGGCACCGCGCAAAATGAAACTGACCGGGCGCACGCGTGGTTTGCAGGATTTGCACCGCACGACAAGCCACAGATCGTGGTCGCGGTGTTCGTGGAGTTTGGTATGAGTGGCGGTGTCGCCGCACGCATCGCGACCAAGGTCATGGAGCACTACCTGAAGGTGTCCGTTTACAACGCCTCGGCCACGGCGGCGGCGCAGTAGTGGAGGACCCGCTGAAATGAACAGTCGTCTCGCGCGCGGCAACGGCATCGACTATCCGTTGCTCGTTGTCGCGCTGCTGCTGTCCGCGTTTGGCATCGCCATGTTGTATTCGGCGGGACAGACGGATCTTCCCCCGTCGTTCCTGCAGACTATCTGGCGTCGGCAGCTGATCTGGCTGGCGCTGGCGCTGGTCGCCGCGTGGGCGGTCACCAAGTCTTCGGTGCGGCTCATTCAGTGGGGGGCGTGGCCATTTTACGCTTTCACGTTGGTGCTGCTGCTGGTCACCTTGCTGTTCGGCTCCGGCGCGGGAACGGCGGAGAGTACCAAAGGCTGGCTGACCATCGCCGGGCGACGAATAGGGCAGCCCGCCGAACTGGCCAAGATCTCGGTCGTGCTCATGCTTTCGAAAGTGCTGTCTTCGTATCGCGTGAGCCCCCGATCGCTGCTTGACCTGTGGCAACCGCTGCTCGTTGCGGCCATTCCCTTTCTGCTCATTCTCGCGCAGAAGGACCTCGGCACCAGCCTCGTATTCATCGGCATCGTGTTCGTGATGCTCTTCTGGGCGGGTGTGCCGTGGCCGCTGCTGATCCTGCTGGCCAGCCCGGGCGTGAGTCTCGTGCTCGCATTCAGCACGGGCGTGTGGGGGGCATGGTTCCTGATTCTGCTGGCGCTCGTCTTCTGGTATCGTCCCCACCTCGTGGAGGGCGTGGCGATCGTGGTCGTGAACGCGATTACGGGTGTCGCCGCGCCGCTTATCTGGGACAGCATGCCGGCCTATCGACAAAAGCGCCTGCTCGTCTTTCTGGACAGCAGTGTGGACACACGCGAAGCCGCCTATCAGGTCACGCAGTCTCAGTTCGCGATCGGCTCGGGCGGCATCACCGGCAAGGGATTCGGGTTGGGTACGCAGAAACGACTAGGCTTCCTGCCGGAGCATCACACCGACTTCATCTTTGCCGTGGTGGGTGAAGAACTGGGCTTCATTGGCGTGGGCATCGCGCTGGCGCTCTTTCTCGCGCTCTTCTTCCGCTGCACGCGCATTGCGCAGCGCGGCAGTGAGCCATTCAGCAGCTTTGTCGCCATCGGGCTTGCCGCCGGATGGTTCGTTCATGTGGTCGTGAATGTTGGTATGACGCTCAATCTCATGCCCATCACCGGAATCCCGCTGCCATTTTTCAGCAACGGCGGTTCGTTCCTGCTCATGAGCTGGCTGTCCGTCGCGATTCTGTTGCGGATCTCCGCCGAGGGACGCGGGCAGGCCGATGGACTGGGTCTGTAGAGGCTGGCACTAGCCTTCACGGCGTCAGCTACCGATCTTTAGCCGCCTATGGCCTGGTTCCGGAAAGAAAAGAAGCCGCGGCAACCGCCGCGCGAACGCCTCGAAATCCCCCGTGACACGTGGGAGAAATGCGAGGCCTGCGGTCACACGGATATTCGCGACAAGTTCCTGCGAAACCACAACGTGTGTCCCGAATGTGATTTCCATCGTCGGCTGCGCGCACATGACTACGCCGCCATGCTGCTCGACGAGAACTCGCTGGTGGAAGTAGGTCAGGAACTCCGCTCGGTTGACCCCCTTGGTTTCCCCGACTACCCAGGTCGCCTCAAGCGTGCGCTGGCAAATGCCGGAGACGGTGACGCAATCCTGACAGTTGCCGGCACGCTGGAATCGCTGCCGGTTGGACTGGGTGTGATGGACTTCGCCTTCATGGGCGGCTCCATGGGTAGTGTGGTTGGCGAGAAGATTGCCAGACTCGGTCAGCGCTGTCTCGAGCGCAAGCATCCGCTCGTGATCCTGTCGGCATCGGGCGGCGCGCGCATGCAGGAGGGCGTGCTGTCGCTCATGCAAATGGCAAAGGCATCGGCGGTGCTGTCGCAGCTGGCAGAGCGCCGCATTCCGTACATCAGCGTCCTCACGAACCCAACGACAGGTGGCGTGAGCGCCAGCTTCGCCATGCTCGGCGATGCGATCCTCGCGGAACCTGGCGCGGTCATCGGCTTTGCCGGTCCGCGCGTGATCAAGCAGACGTTGGGGCAGGACTTGCCTGAAGGCTTTCAGACGGCCGAGTTCCTGCTCGATCACGGCATGGTGGACCGGGTAGTGCACCGCAAGCAGCTCCGTGCTACGCTGTCGCAGCTGATGCGGCACATGACTGGTCGGCCGGCAGGCGCCGGCTACGTCGAAGCCTGAGCAATCATCCGCTTTCCCCGTCCCCGAGAGGGGCGGTTGCGGCGGCCGGCAGCTCTGAGGACTATCACCGGGCGCTGGACGCACTGTTTGCGCGCACCACCGGCGTCTGGCGGCTGGGGCTTGAGCGCGTCAACGCGTTCCTTGCTGAGATCGGCAATCCGCACCGGACGTATCCTCTCTTCCACGTCGCGGGCACGAACGGGAAGGGCAGCGTAGTCGCCACGCTCGATGCGCTGCTTCGACGGCAGGGACATCGCGTCGGCCGCTACACCTCGCCACACCTCGTGGATTTTCGTGAGCGCATCGTAGTGGACGGCGTACCGATGCCGCCGGCGGAAATCGTGCGCTGGCTTGATCAGCATGCGCCGCTCGTAGATCGGCTCGGCACAACCTTCTTCGAAGTCACGACGGCGATGGCATTCGACTGGTTCGCCAAGGCGGGCGTCGACGTCGCGGTGATCGAAGTTGGGCTGGGCGGCCGTCTCGATGCGACGAATGTGGTCACGCCCGTCTCCTCCGGCGTCACGTCCATTGGCTACGACCATCAGGAATATCTCGGCCATTCATTGGGCGAGGTGGCCGCCGAAAAGGCGGGAATCTACAAGTCCGGCGCGGCGGCCGTTGTGGGAGAGACGAATGCCGCTATCGCCGACGTGCTCGATCACGCCGCGGCGCTTATCGGCAGCACGCCAATAATGCGCGCTGGACGTGACTACCGGGTGGGGGACGTATCCGTTCACGCCGACGGAACGCGATTTGCCATTGAAGGGATCTGGCCCGAAGTGCGCACGCTGCACACGGCGCTGGTGGGCGTGTATCAGGCGGACAATGCCGGTACGGCACTGGCCATGCTTGCGGCCGCCGGCGCGCCGTGGAGCGCTGCGCTGGATCATGTCGATGAGGTGCTGCCGTCCATTCGACTGGCCGGAAGATTCCAGCACGTCGGGCCGTGGATCTTCGATGTAGCCCACAATCCCGACGGCGCGGCGACCATCGGACAGACGCTGGCGCTGACACCCGTGCCGCGCCCCCTGTGGGCCCTTGTCACGGTGCTCAGGGACAAGGACTGGCGCGGTATCCTGCGCGCGCTCGCACCAGCCGTTGACGGATTCGTGATCAGCGATTCACCGACGGCGCCGGCGAGTCGGCGGTGGGACGCCGATGAAGCGGCAGAGGAGGCGCGGGCGACGGGCGTTCCGGTGCATCTGGAGCGCGATTTCGACCGGGCGATGCGATTCGCGATGTCCGAGGCCGCGACCGTACTGGTGACCGGCTCGTTCCACACGGTTGGCGACGTGATGGAACGCTTGCCGCTTGATCCTCTCGCTCAATAGCTTGCAGGGATGCCCCCTAAAGCACTGCCCGGGTTTCGCGACTTCTACCCGGCCGAGTTCGCGGTTCGTGGCCACATCCTCGACACCTGGCGCCGCATCGTGCGGCGTTATGCGTTCATGGAGTATGATGGGCCACCGCTGGAGCCGCTCGAGCTCTACACACAGAAGAGCGGGGACGAGATCGTCGGCCAGTTGTACGCCTTTGACGACAAGGGCGGACGAGCGGTCGCGATGCGTCCAGAAATGACTCCCACGTTCGCGCGCATGGTGGCGGCTCGCGCGCAGGCACTGCGCAAGCCGGTGCGATGGTTCGCCGTGCCGCAGCTCTTTCGCTACGAGCGACAGCAGAAAGGACGATTGCGCGAACACTTTCAGCTCAATGTCGACATCGTTGGCGAGTCCGATGTGCTGGCGGATGCCGAGCTGCTTTCGATTGCGATCGAGATCTGTCGGGCGTTCGGACTGGATCGCAGCGACTTCTATGCGCGCGTGTCCGATCGGCGGCTGTTGAATGCGTTGTTGGCTGATCTGGACATCGACTCGGATGTTTGGCCGACGGTGTACGCGGTGCTTGACAAGCTCGAGCGTCAGCCCCGCGACATTTCGGCGGAGAAGCTGAGTGCGGCGGGACTGTCCGATGCGGCGCGCGATGCGGTGCTCGGCTTCGGTGGGTTCGACTCGGTGGAAGGCTTGCGTGCGCAGTACGGCGGCGCGCCCGACGTTGCAATACATCTTGATCGCTTTGCCGCATACGCAACACATCTCGAGTCGCTGGGCGTCGCCGACTTTCTTCGCCTTGACTTGACCATCGTGCGCGGACTGGCGTACTACACGGGCATCGTCTTCGAGCTGTTCGACGCGCAAGGTGAGTTCCGCGCGATCTGCGGCGGCGGGCGATATGACAATCTGTTGCACGCGCTCGGCGGCGTTGATCTGCCGGCGCTCGGATTCGGCATGGGCGACGTGGTGCTGGGCGAGCTCCTCGCAGCCCGAGGCAAGCTTGTGAATGTCGGCACGCCGGTGCCCGACGTGTGGCTGGTGCCCGCCGAGTCCACGACGGTTTCGCACGTGCTGCGCACCGCATCGGTATTGCGCGAAGAGAACCTGAGCGTGGAGTACGCACTCAACGCCGACAAGCTGCATGCACGGAAGGCCGGTGCGCAGCTCAAGGATGCACAGAAGGGCGGCGCGCGCGTTGCCCTCGTATTTCGTAACGACACACAAGCGGAGCTCGTGCCTCTCGTCGGTGATGTGGCGAGCTCCGACCGAACCACCTTCGACACGAGCGCCTGGGCGACGACGCCACCCTCGGCAGACACGCTCGCTCCGCTTTTTTCCCTGCTCGGCCGCTGAGCGGCTGACTTCCCCGATCCGTACTGCACTACCATGGCCGACGACAAGAAGCTGACCACCCGCGCTGATGATTTCAGCGCGTGGTACAACGAACTCGTGTTGCGCGCGGAACTGGCGGATTATTCGCCGGTGCGTGGATGCATGGTGATTCGTCCGCTCGGCTACGGCGTATGGGAACGCATGCAGCGCGCGCTCGACGACATGTTCAAGGCGACCGGACACGTGAACGCGTACTTTCCGCTGTTCATTCCGGAAAGCTTCATGAGCAAAGAAGCCGAACATGTGGAAGGCTTCGCGCCCGAATGCGCGGTGGTCACGCATGGCGGTGGCAAGCAGCTCGAAGAGCGACTCGTCGTGCGTCCTACGTCCGAGACGATCATCTACTCGATGTTTGCGAAGTGGGTGCAGAGCTACCGAGACTTGCCACTGCTCTACAATCAGTGGGCGAACGTGGTGCGCTGGGAAATGCGTACGCGGCTGTTCCTGCGCACCATGGAGTTTTTGTGGCAGGAAGGACACACGGCGCACGCCACGCACGACGAAGCCGAAGAGGAGACGCGGCGCATGTTGGGCGTGTACCGCACGTTCATGGAAGAGTACATCGCCATGCCCGTGATCACCGGCCAGAAGACGGACGCAGAGAAGTTCGCCGGCGCGCTGCGCACGTACTCATGCGAGGCAATGATGCAGGACAACAAGGCGTTGCAGGCCGGCACGTCGCATAATCTCGGGCAGAACTTCGCGAAGGCGTTCGACCTGTCGTTCCAGACGGAGACAGGCGAGCAGGCGTTCGCCTGGAATACGAGCTGGGGCGTGTCCACGCGCATGGTTGGCGGCATGGTGATGACGCATGGTGATGACAACGGACTTCGCCTGCCGCCGCGCCTCACACCGATTCAGGTGGTGATCGTGCCCATCTGGAAGACCGACGAGGAGCGCACGGCCACAGTCGAGAAGGCGCGCGCGATCGCTGAGGCGCTCGGCAGCTTCAAGCTGCATGAGCACGAGCGCATTCGCCTGCATGTGGACGACCGTGTCGGGATCAAGCCCGGTGCCAAATACTACCACTGGGAGCTGCGCGGCATTCCGCTGCGCCTCGAGATCGGTCCGCGCGATCTGGCGTCCAACTCGTGCATGCTCGTGCGCCGTGACACGCGCGAGAAGACGTCCGTGTCGATGGACGATCTGGCGACGGAGTTG
>JBGTFN010000404.1:0-2528 GCA_041747275.1 Gemmatimonadaceae bacterium
CAAAGCGTCGCTGGATGCCGGCGGCCATCGCGGCTGCACTCGCAGCCGTCCTCGGCGTCGGCTACGCGGTCTCGCAGCGGCAGACACCCGATACCAACGCCAACTCGCAAACCTGGCTGATTGCGCCGTTCGAGTTGCAGACGGCCAACAACTCGCTCGACTGGTTGCGCGACGGCGCCGTCAACATGCTCGGGCTGACGTTGTCGCAGTGGAACGACCTGAGCGTCGTGGACTACGAACGCACGCTCGACCTGCTGCGCGATGCGCGCTCTGATGACTCACGACGTATCAGTCTCGAAGACGCTCGGCAGATCGCGCGCCGAGCATCGGCAGGCACGCTGGTGATGGGGCAGATCACGAGCGCCAACGATTCGCTGTTTCTGGTCGCGCGACTCTACAACGTGAATACCGGTGCACGCATCGATACCGCCACCGCCGGCACGCCCATCGACAGCGATCCGCGCGTGGCCTTCGATCGCATTGCGCGGGGATTGCTCGATCTTGTCGACGGACCCGCATTGTCGGTGGAGCTGACGCGTCAGACCACCGAGTCGGTCGAGGCGTACCGTGCATATCTCGACGGCTTGCGTTCGCTGAACAGTTGGCGCACTGATGAGGCGGACGAGCAGTTTGCACGCGCGATCGATATCGATTCCACGTTTGCGCTCGCGTACTACAAGCGGTCGCTCGGACTAGGCTGGCGCGACCTTGATGATTCGCTCTACCTGCGCTCGGCGGAGGCTGCGGTGCGGCATAGCGCGCGTTTGCCGGTGCGGCAGCGCGAGGTGTTCACGGCCAATCGCGACCTGGCTCGTGGGTTCCGGTCGCGCAGGGAGGGCGACCTGGAAGGCGCGCACAAGAATTGGGCACTGGCGAGAGAACGGCTCGCGACGCTGGTCTCGAGCAACGCCGGCGACGGTGACACATGGTATGGACTGGCCGATGCTGATTTTCACCTGGCACTGTACAGCACGGTCAAGGGATCGGACTCCATCGCGTTGTTGCTGAGTCGATCAATGCGCGGCTTCCAGCAGGCGATTGCGCTCGACTCATCGTTTCACCTGGCGTATCAGCACCTTGTGGACATCTACGCGATGGGAGCCAGCGCGCAAACCGGTATGGTCATCGACGGCGATACGATGCGCGTGGCGCGCACGATTACCGACACGACACGACTCAACCGTCTCTACCGCGAGGCACAGGATCGTACCAAGCAGTTTGCCAGCGGCTGGCTGACGCTCGAGCCGGAGTCGGCGCAGGCGTGGCAGGCAATGCTCAACACCTATACGGTGCTCAAGCAGTTCGACTCCGCGGCTGTCCTGCTTGAACGCGCGCGTGCACAGCCGGACGTGTATACGCCAAACATGGCGTACAGCCTGCCGATATTTCAGCTCATCAATCAGCGTCCGGATGCAGCGCGGCAGAATCTGCGCGAGGCAATGCGCCGGTTTGGCGCTGATTCGCTGAACGTGCGCATGATGACGCCGGGCATTCTGATGCCATTTGTCGGCATGACCGCCGCGGCTGCGACGGGATCATTGGGTCTGCTCGACAGTCTCGGCGCCATGGCTGTGGCGTCGTCACCGAGCATGACGATTTTAGCGCAGCCGACACGCCCCACAGTAAATTGGTACGCAGCGGCCGCCAAGCTGGCGATGGGTGCGCGGGACACGAGTGCGTTCGTGCGTACCATTCGCGAGGGAATCACGCGGTTCGAAGCACCTGGACCGAACAGCGGGGTGACGAGCAATGTGCGGACGCAATCCTTTGGTGTGCCGTACAGCGCGTATCTCGCCACGCGTGACTCAACGTTTGTAAATGTGGTGCGCCGCTGGCTGCCGAGCGCCAGTCAGGTACTGGAGCTTGATGCGTCGCTGGCGCTCGACCGTGGTGACACGGCGACTGCGCGTACGCTCGAAGCGCAGTTTCCCTCGCCCGCCGAACTTCAAACGCGTACGCTGTCGGGTGCGGGTATTCGCGCGCTCACACAAGCAGAGGTGCGTGTAAGGCTAGGGGACGTACGTGGGGCGCTGGACACCTACGAGGCGATGTCGGCGAAGAACTTCAGCATCGGTATGGCGGAGGCAGGCGCGGCGCTGTACACGCGGAGTTTTCTGACGCGGGCCAGGCTGTACGAGCGGGTCGGTGACACCGAGGCGGCCACGCGCGCGTACGCGACATTTGTGGACTGGTGGAGCGGCGCCGATAGTGCGCTGCACGGCGAGCTGCGCGAGGCACAGTCGGCTCTTCAGCGCCTGCGCGATCGCACGCCCTCGCGCACCGTGCCGGCCTCGGGCCGATAGGGCAAAGGGCCGCAGCCATCAGTACCTGGCCTCAGGCCATGTGGCAAACAGCTGCAGTTGCTCCTCGCGCATAAGGCCATATGGCCCGGTCCATCTGGCTATCCAGCCGTTTGGATTCGAAGGATCGCAGAGGGTTGGGATGCCAGGCGGGATCTTGCATCGGCGGTAGGGCTGGCAATCGTGCCCGGTTCGGCGTGACGAAACATCACGGCTGAATGGCCTGAT
>JBGTFN010000405.1:0-1701 GCA_041747275.1 Gemmatimonadaceae bacterium
GTCATCATCTGGTGCGATCCGTTCAATGTGGGCATGGCGCACGCCGTCATTCCGCCCACGCCGTAGCACCGTAATCTGAATCGTACGGCCCGTCTCGTGCGGTCGGTGTCCTGCGATTGGTGTCATACGGTCGGTGTCGCCCGATTGGCTGGGACCGTGTTCTCCGCACGTCACGAAGGGGAAGGACGCGAGTTCGGACACTGTGCGCGCCGGTGCCCAATGGTGACCAATGTTTCTCTCGTTCCCGCTCACACCGTGACCGCTCCGCGCGCCGAGTGCTCGTTCTTGAGACGGAATACACGTTGAGTGAGCGCAAACCATGAGCGTCGATCAGGCTTCCCAAGCTGGACGTCGCCGGTTCGAGTCCGGTCGCCCGCTCTTTGTAAGGGCAATGAGTTCCGAGACGGCCGTCTCCTTCGGGAAGGCGGCCGTTTTTGCATGGTACCCAATGGGTGCGCGTTTTTGCCCACTTTGGGCGCGAATCGGGCCCAACCGGTTCAACGCTCCCAAGGATCGCGCCGTGGAACGTGCGACCGTTTGCGCACACACCTGCCACTCTCTGAAAACCGTCGCTACTTCGCGAAAAGTGCCGAGGCGAGCGCGGCCCGGTCGAGCCCGAGGTGCGTGGCAACGTCGTCCAGAATGCTCGCCAGCGTGCCAACTCGGAGATCGGCGTGATCAGGAATCGTCACGTGATGCTCGCGGCCTTTTCCCGACGTGCATCGTTTGCGTGCGAAAGCGCTCTGCTTCGAACGCGGGCTCGCCGTCCTCCCGCAGCATCGCAACGACCTCCGCGAGACTCGCCTCCAGCTCCTCCATCGTCGCGGCCTGACTGTGCGCGCCACGGCAGGCCCCTCATCTGGGTGCCGTCGGGACCCCTCAAAATGATCGGCGCACCGAGCTGCAGCTTGTTGCCGGCGATGTGCGCCGGGTAGATGCGCGGCGCGAACGACGGCTCCGGAAAGCGCTTGGGAGCGGGCGATACGTTGCGCCGGGCTATTTGACGTACGTAAATCAGGGGACACTGTTCGCCGTGCCGTTCGATCTGGACAAGCTCAAAATGAAAGGTGTGGCGACGCCCATTCTCGACGACGTCGCATATTCGGAAACCTGTGCGCCTGCACGTTTTCGCTCGATTCACTCTGCGAATCAACGATGTGCGCACTCTACACACCGGCGCGCAGTTCCAGCAGGCGCACGAGACGCTCGACACACGCGTCGCTTACGTCTTTGACCTCAGGCAGCAGCAGCGGCAAATCCAGCCTGATGTTGTGTCCACTGCGTTGCTCCGGCGTTGGTCCGACCATTGCTCGGGATGTCATGAGTGAGCGCCTCGCGGGAAAGTTGGCTGCACGCCTCCTGCGAACGGTTTGTCCGATGCCGTTTGGGGCGCTACTCTATTCTGTCGGTGAGATCAGGTTCCGCATCCCCAGCGCTCGCTCCAAGCGCTCCCAGAATCCGACAATCCGCCAGCGCCAGTCCGCCGCGACACTGCGCGATCACGCCCGCGAGAGCCTCTCGCAAGGCAACAAGCTGTGCGATCTTGGCATCCACCTGCGCGAGATGCGCCCGCGCCATCTGATCCACATCGCTGCAAGATCGGGCAGGATCGCCGTCGCTGAAGGCCAGCAGCGCCCGCACCTCGGCGAGGCTGAAGCCGAGCTCACGCGCACGCCGCAGGAACGCGAGCCGCTCGACGTC